>JADJLJ010000001.1:1200000-1500000 GCA_016710165.1 Chitinophagaceae bacterium
GCGATGCTTCGGGGCAAATGAAATGTGCAATGGCCGGGTAATCGGCAAAATGGATCCCGGGACAATTGGTCGTTGAAAGTATGCGTTCCCAGTATTTTTCCCGGGGGAAACCCCTGTTCTCTCCCGCCAGGAAAGCCCCGCTTGAAGGCGTTCTTACAAACAATACCTGTCCGCCCCTTGCCTTTATTTTATCAACAGAGACCTTCACCATATTCAATATCGAATCCAGCTTTGCACCACTTGCCGGAGGCTCTTTACTCATCTTAATGAAAGTAACCCAAATGGCTTTTACTTTATTTTGAAGAACGGTATCAGCAGAGAACTTATCCGTCATGTATTCCTGCCGGTTGAACTTTACCCGGCCAAAGTCAGGCGGGAACCCGTGAAAATTATATACCCCCGGCCGCTCCGGCAAATGCAGGTTATTTAACTGGGCACCCAGGGAAAGCCATTCCTTGTTCAAAAAGGCAAACTGCGATTCCAGCAAATGATTAATATGGAAACCAGCCTTTTGGGCAGGTGTTTCCTCCTTATAATATTTCATATTCTCTACCGGCCTTTTACTATTCCCCGGAGCGGTGGAGAAAAACAGGCCCTCGGTCACATCCACCACCAGTTTCCCTTTGAATTTTTCATCATTGGCAAGGTTCTCCAGAACCGGGATGGGGTTACTGCCCACACAGGCCAGTTGCACAGCGTGGTCACCGGTGATGCTCTCCCAGGTATCAATGTCCAGGTCGAATTTGATACGGGAAGAGCCAATGAAGACGGTCGCCTTATCGGCAGGCTCGTATATCTCCTTTCTTTTGTCTGACCAAAGTGCCGGGTCATCATCATAGGAAGTATCGAAGCCCTGGCTGCGTACATAAAGTTCCCAGCTGATCACAGCCGCGGCTACCAGCACAAGGGTCAATATGCCGGCTTTTACTAAACGGGTAGTATCCATTTATACAGGTATTAATGAATGATCAGATAATAATTAATAGGGAATGGAAAGCGTGTTAGTTGGTTGGTTTCCTTACGCTGCTGTCAGTAAAATCGTTTCTGTTTCAACCGGGTCTAAAGATATAAGATAGAATCTGTAATTCATAGCTTTAGGTAAAATAAATGGCCGGGGAAGGGTCCCGGCTTCAGGGTTTTGTCGTTCACCGGGTCAATTCAAAACTGTCTTTCAGCCGGATATCCCTGGATGAGGCGCCGATCATCAGGTCAAATTCCCCGGGCTCGGCTACCCATTGCAGTTGCTGGTTGTAAAAGGAAAGCTTCTCTTTATTGATGATGAACTGTATGGTCCTGCTTTCGCCGGGCCTTAATTTTATTTTACTGAAGTCTTTAAGTTCCTTAACAGGACGTACCACGGAACCAACCCGGTCCCTTAAATAAAGCTGTACAATTTCTTCCCCATCGTATTTGCCCGTATTGCGGATGGTTACAGAAACGGCTACCTGTTCATTTGCTTTCATTTTCTTTTTACTCAGCTGCAGGTTGCTGTATTGAAAGCGGGTGTAACTTAAACCAAAACCAAATTCATACTTCGGGAACAAAGACAGGTCATTATACGATGACCTGTAATTCCGGTCGCTGTCATCTTTTGCCGGGCGGCCGGTATTGAAATGGCTGTAATAAACCGGGATCTGTCCCACACTCAGTGGAAAACTGATGGGCAGTTTTGCAGAAGGATTATAGTCCCCAAACAATACATCCGCTATTGCATTGCCGGCTTCACTGCCCAGCCACCAGGTATACAAAATGGCGGGCGCATTATCTGCCGCATAATTAAATACCAGGGGCCGGCCGGCATTTATCAATACCACGACCGGTTTGCCGGTTGCCAGTAATTCCCTGAGCAGGTCTTCCTGCACGCCGGGTATATTGATATTGCTGCGGCTCTTGGCTTCGCCGCTCATATCTCTTCTTTCACCAATGCTGAGGATGACGACATCCGATCGTTTTGCCACATCCACCGCTTCGGCAAACCCGCTTTTATCATTGCCTTCCATATCGCATCCCCGGGCATAAAGCAGTGTTGTATTATTACCCACTTTGTTCTGCAGCCCCTCCCACTGCGATACTATAAAATTTGAATCCACGCCGGGCACTTCCACATCCCAGAAACCCTTATTTTGTTTTAGTTCTTTTACGAGCGGGCCGATGAATGCAATGGTCTTTGTATCTTTTGACAAGGGCAGCAGGTCATCCTGGTTCTTAAGCAGTACAATACTTTTGGCTGCTACCTCCCTGGCAATTTTTGCATGCGCCGGATCATTCAGTGCAGCCCGCTCCCGTTCGGCATTACAAAACCGGTATGGATCATCAAATAATCCCAGTTCAAATTTCTTTTGCAATATCCTTCTTACCGCATCATCGATCCATGCAACCGGCACCTTTTTATCTTTTACCAATTGCGCCAGGTTGTTCTTATAGCACCGGCTTTCCATATCCATATCGCAGCCGGCCGTGATAGCAGACAAAGCCGCTTCGTATTCATTCTTCACATTGCCGTGGTTTATCATTTCGCCAACAGAGCCCCAGTCACTCACCACAAATCCCCTGAAATCCCATTTGCCCTTCAGTATATCCCTTTGTAAATATCTATTCCCGGTGGCAGGCACCCCATTCAGGTCATTGAATGAATTCATGAATGTGGCAGCGCCGGCATCTACCGCTGCCTTGAAAGGCGGTAGATAAACTTCCCACAACATGCGGTCGCTCATGTCAACCGAATTATAATCCCGCCCGCCAATCGCTGCACCGTATGCTGCAAAGTGCTTGGCGCAGGCCATCAGCGAATTCACATCGCCCAAATTATTTCCCTGGAAACCCCTTTTACCCTTGCATAAGCGATCTTTGAGCCCAGGTACGGATCTTCGCCGGCACCTTCCATCACCCTCCCCCAGCGTGGGTCGCGGGCAATGTCCACCATGGGTGCAAAGGTCCAGTGGATGCCGGCAGCGCTTGCTTCGGTGGCTGCCGTTCTTGCAGATAAACGGATGGCATCCATATCCCAGCTGCATGCTTCGGCCAATGGAATGGGGAATGTTGTTTTATATCCGTGAATGACATCCTGGCCAAACAGCAGGGGAATTTTTAGACGTGACTGCATGGCGATGTTCTGCCAGGCCCTTGTTCGCTGTGTTCCCACACAATTCAGCAACGACCCGACCTGCCCGTTGCGTACCTGTTCCTTTTTTGTACTGTCTAATGTAACCGGCCCGGTGGCGGTCCAGTCGTCGTTGTATTGATTCAACTGGCCGATCTTTTCTTCCAGGTCATCAACTTCAACACAGAATCCACCCGCCGTTCAATTGCTTTTTGAGCCCCCCAAAACAAAAATGTTAACTTACCCCGCCCCCCCGGCCCCGGGGGTTCGGCTGGTGTGTTCGGTTGGGACATTAATGAGAGCCGGGCGGGGGATCCGGCAAGGAGTGCAAGTAATATGCTGATCGTATTCATGTCATTGTTAGATCACCGGGTTATCAGATCCGTCAATATTCTTATTTTATCCAGCTGACCATGCCGGTTCTCACATCCGCGGAATTTCCTCCGATCATTATGGCAAATTCGCCGGCCTCCCAATCAAATTTCAGATCTGAATTATAAAATTTCAGGTCACTGGTCGTGATGCTGAAAGAAACGGTCCTGCTTTCCCCTGCCTTCAAAGATATCTTCTGAAAACCTTTCAATTCCTTTACCGGCCTGGTGATGCTGCCCACCATATCCCGTATGTAAAGCTGTACCGTTTCTTTACCATCTGCCTTACCGGTATTGGTAACCGTAACTGTGGCTGTCAGCTGTTGATTGCCTTTCAGTGAAGTGCTGCTGAGTTTAATATCGCTGTAACCAAAAGAAGTGTAGCTCAATCCAAACCCAAAGGGGTATAACGGATCATTGGATACATCTAAATAATTGGAACGGAATTTTTCAAACCACTTGCCTTTTGCCAGCGGGCGGCCGGTATTTTTATGGGCATAGAAAATTGGTACCTGCCCAATATTCTGCGGGAATGAAGTGGTGAGTTTGCCCGAAGGGTTCACATCGCCAAACAACACATCGGCAATGGCATTGCCAGCTTCGCTTCCGCCAAACCATACATTCAAAATGGCCGGAACATTCTTTTGCTCCCAGGAAAGTGCCAATGGCCTGCCGGTGAATAATACCAGCACGACCGGCTTACCGGTCTTCAACAATGCAGCCAGCAGGTCTTTTTGAACCTGTGGGATTTCAATGTTTGTACGACTGGAACTTTCGCCACTCATTTCGGAAGCTTCGCCCAGGGTGGCAACGATCACATCCGACTGGCTGGCCACCTGCAGCGCTTCGTTTAATAATTCTGCCGGGGTACGGTCATCTTTTTTCAGCTCCCTGCCAAACATGGTCCCCCGCTTTTCCAGTTCAGGGTCTGCTTCAAAGGGCGAACCCTTTGCATAAAGTATTTTGGCATTGCCCCCAACTGCTTTCTCCAATCCCTCTTTCACGGCAATGGCTTTTGAGAGGTCAGTAGCCACACTCCAGGTACCGGGCATATTCTCTTTCGTATCTGCCAGGGGCCCGATCAGTGCAATGGTACCTGATCTTTTCAAAGGCAGTATATCGTTTTGATTTTTCAGCAGCACAAAACTTTCCGCAGCCACTTCCCTTGCCTTTTTAATATTTGCAGCCGTATAAATATCTGTTTTGCTTCTTTGAACATTGCAATACCGGTACGGGTCATCAAACAAACCGAGTTTATATTTTGCTTCCAGTATCAGCCGGCAGGCATCGTCAATTTCCTTTTGGGTGACCTTTCCTTCCTGCAATGACTTTTTCAACGTAAGTAAAAAACCTTCTCCCACCATATCCATATGGATCCCCGCCTTCAATGCAAGCGCTGAAACCTGCTGCAGGTTGCCCATGCCATGATCGATCATTTCATTGATACCGGTATAGTCTGTTACCACGAACCCTTTAAAGCCCCATTGTTTACGCAGCACATCCGTCATCAAAAACCTATTGCCTGTTGCAGGAATACCATCCACTTCATTAAAGGAAGCCATCACGCTTCCGGCGCCTGCATCAACAGCCGCTTTGTAGGGTGGCAAATATTCATTGAACATCCGCAGGCGGCTCATGTCGGTCGTATTATAATCCCTTCCGGCTTCTGCTGCTCCGTACATGGCATAGTGTTTTACACAGGCCATGATGGTATTTTCTTTTTTCAGGTCATTGCCCTGGTAACCTCTTACCATGGCCTTAGCCACTTCCGAACCCAGGTAAGCGTCTTCCCCGCTTCCTTCCGAGATCCTTCCCCAACGGGGGTCACGGGATATGTCAACCATGGGACTGAATGTCCAGCAGATGCCATCGGCGCTTGCTTCGGCAGCAGCGATCCTTGCTGTTTGTTCGATCACCTGCATATTCCAGGTGCAGGAAAGTCCAAGTGGTATAGGGAAGGTGGTCTGGTAACCATGTATCACATCCATTCCAAAAAGCATCGGTATTTTCAATCGGGTCTCTTCCACCGCCACCCGTTGCACATCCCGTATCTTTTCCACTCCTTTGATGTTGAACAGTCCGCCTACTTTCCCTTCCTTTATTTTTTTTGCTATATCCGAATTGGACGCCTGGCCGGTGACAATATCCCCTGAACCAGGCAGGTTGAGCTGCCCGATCTTTTCATCCAGGGTCATCTTCTTCATCAGTGCATCGATGAAGGTCTTCATCCGGTAGCTATCGGACCGGGGGTCTTGTGTGCTTTGGGCCGACACATTCCATGCTGCTGTCATTAAGATCACGATGCTCAATCGTTGTACTGCTTTCATACCTGTGCTTTATTATTTGAGTAAATGAGGTTCGATCAGTTGCTGCCAGATGGCATAGCCTTTCGCATTCATGTGCAGGTTATCCCCCAGGAAAATATCCGTCATGGGAGTGCCGTCTTCCTTCAGCATGGCGTGGTATACATCTATGAATGCCGTCCGTCTTTTTTTCGCCAGGAATTCCTTTATCATCACATTGGCTGCGTCAAATTTTTCCATAAGGTGTTTTCTTGACGGGCTGGGTTTCATGGAAACATACGCAATGGGCACTTTCCTGTACCTGTCGCGTATTATTTTAAACAGGTCAATAAAACGCTGCGCCAGTTGAGCCGGGTTCAGACTGTCGTTGGCAGCAAAGTCATTCTCCCCACAGTAAATGAGTACCTGTTTTGGTTTGTACGGAAGGATGATATCATTTGCATACCGGGTCACATCCAGCAGCGTAGAACCACCGAAGCCACGGTTTATGATAACATGACCGGGAAAATGATCCTGCACATCTTTCCACATCCTGAAAGAGGAACTGCCCACAAACAGGACCGCATTTGGGGGAGGAAATGAGACCGAATCCTGTTTTTTGAATTCCGCGATCTCCCCGGCAAAGGGCTGGGCATCTAAAAACAATGCCGCAAACAAAAAAAGGCATACAAAAAATATCTTTCTTCTCACTGTCATTTACTCCACTTTTATCGTTTTATATTTTCCGGAGACCCCGTTCCCGTTAATGGCCTCGATGCTGAAATAATAGGTCTTCTGACTATCCATCGTTTTGAGCCAATATTCATTGAAGTCGTAGATCATGATGCAGCTGTACAGTTTATCCGGGGCTGTTCCATAGTAAAGGTTATAGGCGAAGGCATTGTCAACGGGCTGCCATTTGATGTAGGCGCTGCGTTTGTCTTTTTCTGTTCTTAATACGATGAGATTACCGACGGCACCGGGTTTTGCGCCATTCCCGTTTCCAAATACCCGCAACCCGCTGATGGCAAATTTTCCGGTGGGCATGTGAATGTTCTCCAGCCTGATATATCTTGCCTGCACCGGTGCAGCCAGCTCCACATAATCATGCGGCACATCTGTTTTGTTATTGCTTTTATCGATGAGTACATCCCATTTCCTTCCATCCAAAGAAGAATATACTTTGTACTGGTGATAGGTGGTTGTTTGCTTGCCTAAGAATTCCACATCCTGGTCGGCATAATTTATTTGTACCGCATTCACGGTGGAGATAGCTCCCAGGTCAGTTTGTATCCACTCCCCTTTGCCGGCTGTGGCTGCACTCCAGTACGTTTTTATGCTTTCGTCCACCGCGTTGTTGGCAAAATAGCTGCCCAGTGTGGACGAAACAGTGACCGGCTTCTTATAATTCAGTAAATACCACCCGGCAAATGCGCCGTGTTCTTTACCGGCAACGCCCGGCAGGTAATGCGGGTAATCCCCAAACACGGTGTTGCACCACATCACATCATCCCTGTCGAAGCCGGCAGGCCAGATCCCCATTCTCCGCTCCCAGGTATTCTTTACGCAGATGATACTGGTGGATGTATGCCAGTAATTACCAGTATTATCCTGGAAGGTGGCGCCATGCCCGGCCCCTCTTGAAAAACCGCCGGCTTTAAAGCTCAAGGGGTCTGATTGAGGCGTGACGGGTATACCATCGAACAAGGGTTTGGTTCCCACCACCACACCGTCTGCATAGCCGCTCATTTCCGTTCCCGGCGCTCCGTATTGAAAATAATATTTACCATTATGCTTGGTCATCCACGCACCTTCAATGAACGGGTCAAGGAACGTATTGTCCATGTTCTCGCCAAACCTTTGCCAGCCATAGCGCCAGCTTTGCAGCAGGTACATGGGCGTTCTTGTGCCAATGGGCTTAAATGTTTTCCTGTTCAGTTCCACTCCATATACCGGGTAATTATTACTGCTTCCGTTATACATGTACAACCGGCCGTCGTCATCGGTAAAAAAAGCAGGGTCCCAGCCACCGATCTCAAAAGAATCAACCAGGGGTTTCCAATCGTTTGCTTTGGGATCGGTACTCATCCACAACGTAAACTTACTGGTATAGGTGGACCCAAATACCAGCATCGTATCGCCAATGATACCAACCGCCGGTGCACATAATTCATCCCTTGTATCATTCCATGGACGTAAAAACTTACGGGAAACGAAATTCCACTTACTCATGTCATTGCTCCACCAGTAACCCCACTGGTTGGTACTGAACAGGTAAAAATCGCCCTTATAGTTTACGATAACGGGATCGGCAGTGGCCCGGTGCCTGCCCCATTCAACGAAACTGGGAAAAGGGGTGTACCCATAATCCACATTGATGGGGTTGCAATATGTTTTTTGCTGTGCGCCCAGGTCCATACTGAACAAGAGACAGCATAAGAGGATGTACTTCATTTTCATTTATCGATCATTATGGTTGCCAATATGGGGAAATGGTCCGACGGGTATTTCATATCGTACGAATCGGTGATCGTGGCAAATTTTGAGACGCTTACCCGCTTATCATCCGAAACAAAAATATAATCAATGCAGCCATCGGGCTTTTCATTGAATTTAAATCCATTCCATGTATCCGCCGCTCCATAAACCAGTCTGCTGATGCTGCGGCTGTTCCGCATATTCGCCATCATGTATTGCGCCGGTTCATCACCGGGCCTTGAATTGAAATCGCCGGATACGATCACCGGGTAGTGCTGCGTATTGAGCTCACGGATCTTTTTAATGATGAGTTTAGCAGATTCCAGCCGGGCCACTTTACCCATATGGTCGAAATGTGTATTGAGCACCCAGATCAATTGCTTTGTCTTATTGTTCTTAAATAATCCATAGCTACAGACCCTGTTCAATGCAGCGTCCCATCCTTTGGAGGGAATATCCGGGGTTGGCGACAGCCAGAAGGTGGATTGCTGCACAACCGTGTATTTATCTTTTTTATAAAAGATGCAGGAGTATTCTCCCGCCTCCCTGCCATCATCCCTGCCCACGCCGAGATAATCATACCCGTTTAGATTATCCTTTAAATAAGTTAACTGGTGATGCAATACTTCCTGGGCCCCGATAAAATCCGCTTCGTAATAATTCATCAGTCCGGCCACTTTATCCTTTCTTTTCTCCCACCAGTTCTCGCCATCGCTTTTTACATCCAGCCGGATGTTAAAGCTCATCACTTTTACTTCTGTTTGTGCATTGGCAAACAGGGCGATCAGCATGCATGCCGTTAAGATCCGTAACTGCTTCATATTTATTTTAAATAAGGGCTTTCAAAACCTAATTTCTTTAATCCTGTTCTTATTTCCGGGCAACTCATGAATAATTTCCATAGCAAACCGCTGCGGTAATTCTCCATCATCACCACGATGGGCCCCTGGTCGATGGCTAAATAATGCGGCACGTACCAGTTGTGTTGTTCACTGAAGGCATCATAAAAACCATAAGGCCCCCACAATTTATCCTTCATATCATTATACCAGTGCTTCATGGCTGCCATGGACTGATCCGGGGTATAGGGAAAAGATGATAATGCAGCAGTAGGAGAAATTACGCCAATGTCTCTTTTTGTAGTGGGCGCATGACCGTCGTAGCCCTTCACCGAATAGCTGGAAGTAAGTCCCCAGTTGTTGGGACCGTATCCCTTGAACTTATTTGGATTGTCAACACACCACTGGAAATTGATGAGCGCCTGGTTCTTATTTTCTTCCCAGTAATCTGCATACTTATCTTTCAGGCCCCTGGGGTCCAAACCAAGGTAAGAGTAATGCGCCCAGAATAATGGCCCTCCATTCCAGGCATCGCCCTGGTGTTTCATCTGCAATTTGTATTTATAGTTGGCAGCAATGCCATCAGGTTTATTCACCTCTTTTATCTTTCCATTGTCTGCCCAGCCCTCGTGGTATACTTCGGCAGGCACGCCATGTGTGGGAGAAGAGGCAGCAAGCACATACATGATCAGGCATTCATTATACCCACGAACGGCAAAATTCATCTCCCATCCATACGTTGGGCTCCAGTGCCAGTACAATACATTCTTCCCGTTGCGGTACCAGTCGAATTCCACTTCCCTCCATAATTTATCGGCCCGGGCTGCCAATGCTTTTTCTTCTGCACTGCCATTTTGAAAATATTGACGTACACAAAGAAGGCCCTGCACCATAAAAGATGTTTCCACCAGGTCGCCGCCATTGTCTTTTCTTCCGAAAGGAACTACTTTACCCGTCTCTCCATTCCACCAATGCGGCCATGCGCCATGAAAACGGTCAGCTGTTTCTAAAAATCGTACGATCTTTTCCAGGTGTTTTCTTCCTTCTTCCCTGGCAACAAAACCTCTTTCTATTCCAACCAATATGGCCATTACCCCAAAGCCGGCGCCGCCGCTTGTAACCACGTTCTTATCGTTGTATGGATACTTATCATCTGCATGAAAACGTTCTCTTCCTAAACCGCTCACCGGTTCTGCTCCGTCCCAGAAATACCGGAAGGTTTGCTGCTGCACCAGCCGGAACAAAGCGGTATCTGCCGGTACAAGCGCTGTATTTTTTTGTGCGGTCACTTTTTCCCCGGAATTGCAGGCGCAAACCAGCAGTATCACAAATAAGAAAACAGGGAATCGTTTAGTCATGGCTTGCGGACATTTATAAATAAGGCGCTGTAAATCCTAATACATTCTTCATCCCGTTCTTCACTTCGGGGCAACTGGTCAATAAATTCCATACCAGCCCGCTGCGGTAGTTTTCGATCATCACAATTATTGGCCCCTGGTCAATGGCCAGGAATGAATCGGCATACCAGAGGTCCTTTAAAGAGAAGGCATCCACAAATCCATACTGCTTCCATATCTTATCCCCCAGTTTGTAATAAAAGAACCGCAACGCATTCATGCTTTCCGTTGGCGTGTATGGAAAAGAGGAAAGCGCGGCTGTTGGCGAGATCACTCCAATATCATTGTTCGGCTCATTGGCATTGTACCCTCCGGGCACATCACTGGCTGTCAATCCCCAGCAAAGATTGCTGTATCCAAAATAACTTCTTGGGTTTGCCTTGCAATACTCGTAATTGATCTTTGTATGATTGGTGACCTGCGACTGGTAATTGGCATATACATCATTCAAGCCATTTGGGTTAATACCCAGGAATGAATAATGTGCCCAGAAAAGCGGGCCCCCGTTCGCCGGTCCGAGTGGCAATGGATAACCATAGTATGTGTTACCGTTCTGCATAGCCCCGTTCCTTGCAAAACCTTCTTTATATACTACCTGCGGAATGCTGAACGTGGTGGATGAAGCAGCAAGGATGTAGGTAACCAGGCATTCATTCCATCCTTCGATCTTATGATTCATCTGCCAGGCATAGTTGGGGCTCCAGTGCCAGTACAGAACATTTTGTGATCCCTGCCTGAACCAGTTCCATTCCACGGCATTCCATAAAAGGTTTATATCCGAACGCAGGGCAGTCTCCCCTGCATCAACCCCACTGAAATATTGCCGGGCAGTTAATAATCCGGCCATTAAATAAGATGTCTCCACCAGGTCGGCCCCGTCGTCCTTTGTGCTGAAGGGAATAACAACTCCCGTACTTCCATTGAGCCAATGTGGAAAAGCACCGTGAAATCTCTGGGCGGTATTTTTCAGGAAACCTACAATGGTCTGCATCCTTGCTAAACCCTGCGCCCTGCTGATGAAGTTCCGGTTGATGGCAACCGGGATGGACATAATGCCGAAACCAGAACCGCCCGATGTTACCGTTTCGGGGCCCGCATTGCTGCGCTCTCTTGCCAGGCCGCTTACCGGGTGGCCATAATCCCAGAAATATTTAAAGGTTTGCTGCTGCACCAGGTCAAGCAATGCATTGTCGCTGATGAGCGGGAATTTATCTGTTGAATCGATCTGGGTAATGAATGTAATGGTTGTATTGGATGACAGGGCACCACCTTTCACTGACTTCAATGCAGTAGTAGCGTCAATGGTATAACGGGTCAATGCCTTTAATACAGCGCCCGGATTGATCACCACCGTGCTGTCGCTGTTCTCATAGGCATACCCGGTTCCTATTACGGCTCCGTTCTCTTTAATGGATATGGCTGAAGCAACCGTTGCACGGTCAACCGCATTGTTAAAAGAAAGGCGGACGACCGGGCTGAGTTTTATATTATAATTGGTGACCGCGGTCAAGGCAGTGCTGTTGTCGATCTTCGCAGCAACCAATGCAATGGGCACGGGTGGTAATGGAGTTGGTGTGGTACCACCGCCGCTGTCTCCTTTACTGCACCCCAGTAAAAAGAATACCGATGCTGTTACTGCTGTTGCTGTTCTTATCATCAGATCATAACCTTTTAAAAAATGAGTGTTGAAATAGAATGAGGCAGCGCCATGCAATCCGCAGCCTTTCCGTTTATCCATAAATTGAATGGCGTTTTGATGCTGCCCTGGTTCATTACGATCACAACCACTTTACCATCGGGATTTAAAAAAGCGGTGGTCAGCAACTGGCTCCGGCTGCTGCTGCTGATGATCCTTTTGGCACCCGGCTTAATGAATTTCGAAAAATGCCCGATATAATAATAAGCATTGGTATAAATAAGCTGGCCGGTCCTTGTATCACCATGCACAGGAGCGAAACAGAAGTTCTGCACGTGATTGGGGCCGCCTTTTTCATCCAGCAAAATATTCCAGTCGGTGAAGCCTACCATGCCATTATTGAAATCATTGATCATGCTGCGGCCATACTCTTCGCCCAATACCCAGGCATTGTACCTTGTTGAATCAAAACTTTCCGCACAACCTTCGGTGAAGAAGATATTCTTATCCGGGTATGATTCATACACCCTTCTCAGGTTGTCATACATGGGCGTGCCCCCGCTCCAGTCTTCGTACCAGTGAAAACCGATACCCCAGATATATTTAGCGGCTTCGGGATCATTGAAATAGGTTTGCGCCCGCTGGTAGACCAGGTCCCGGTTATGATCCCATACAATGATCTTTTTATCTTTCAGCCCTTCTTTCTCCATGGTGGGGCCTAAATGTTTTTTCAGGAAATCCCTTTCTTCTTCCCCGGTGTAGATACAGCTCTCCCAGCGTTGCTTTGCCATGGGTTCATTCTGGATGCTGATGCCCCATAACGGCGCTCCTTCTTTTTCATACTCCTTGATGAACTTTGTGTAATACATGGCCCAGCTGTTGTAGTATTCTGCTTTGAGTTTGCCGCCATGCAGCATGTCGTTGTTATCCTTCATCCAGGCCGGCGGGCTCCAGGGACTGGCAAAAAGATTCAGTTTATTACCGGAAGCCTTCATCGCTTCCTTTATAAAAGGCAGCTTGAACTTTTTATCATGTTCAATACTGAACGATTTTAATTCCGTATCCCCGTCCTGCACATAGGTGTACATATCGCTGCTGAAATCGCAACTGTTGATGTTGGTCCTTGCCACGGTATAACCGATCCCTTTCCCGGCATCAAAATAAGCCGTTAATAATTCCTGCTGCTTTTCTTTGGGCAGTTTATAAAAAGTTTCGGCCGAAGCATCTGTTAAGGCAGCGCCAATGCCAAAATAGGCCTGGAAGGTTTTTGAGGGATCCACAAAAATGCTGACCTCGTTCTCAAAGGGCTGGCCTTTTTCTTTAAATTCCAGTATGCCGGTCTCAGACAGCCGGTAGTTACTGCTGTCGGCAGTTGTATAAACGGTAATTTTTTTCCCTTCCGTGGAAAATGGGACTGCTGTATCTTTCTTCTCCCTGTTCCCAGAACAGGAGAATAAAATGACTGCAGCCAGGATGAGATTTATTTTCTTCATACGTTGATTTTTACCATGTATAGGTGGCCGCAGCACCTGCAGCCAGGGACGTGAAAACATATTTTCCTTTATAACTGATATTGAAACCCTGGGCGGATGAACTTTCATTCAGTACGATCAGTACTTTTTTTCCAGAAGGCGTTCTGAAAGCAACATTAGGCAGGTTAACGGATAACCCGCTGGCTATACGTACCGAACCAGCCGGAACAAATTTGCTTGCCTGTGCAATGATATAATAGCCCACATTTCTTACCACCAGCGTGCCGTTGATGGTCAAAGCTCCTTTACATTCTGTACATCCACCCGGGGTATGGGGCCCGTAGGTGGCATCGCTGGCCAGGTTCCATTCCAGGGCCACTTTACTCCAGTTGCGCATGGAGCCAATGACCACATTTTTTACATGCCACTTAAAATCGCCTTCAAAGGTTCCGTTGGCGCCTGTCCATTGTTCGGTGAAATAAAGGTTCTTGTCGGGATGTGCAGTTTTAACGGTTGACAAAGCGCTGATGTCTCCCGCATACAAATGAAAAGCAGAACCATCAATATATTGCTTTGCCGCCGCATCGTTTAAAATGGAAATGGGGTAGTTCGGGTTATCGCAGTTATGGTCCCAGATAATGATCTTTGCGGCAATGCCTGCAGACTGGAATTCCGGCCCCAGGTTATTCTTCACAAACTCTGCCTGTTGGGTGGATGACATGACCATACTGGGATTGTTGCCTCCATGCTGAGGTTCATTCTGTATGGTGACTGCATCGATCCGTATCCCTTTTGCCTGCATGGCCTGTATATACTTCACAAAATATTTTGCATAAACACCGTAATACTGTGGCAACAGGCTGCCGCCTATGGAACTGCCATTGTCCTTCATCCACACCGGCGGGCTCCAGGGTGATCCCATGATCTTAATACCAGGATTTATCGTCAGTATCTGTTTCAGTACAGGAATAAGATCAACCGTATCAAGTGAAAGATTAAAATTGGCCAGGGTGGGGTCGGTTTGACCGGCGGGCATATCATCATAACTGAAAACGGATGCACTGAGATCGGATGCACCAATGCTGACCCGCAAATAGCTTATCCCGGCCGAATTGGTACCGGAACCAAACAGTTCATTCAATAATGCTGAACGGGAGTTGGCATCCATGTGATTGATGTGGTAGGCACTTCCACCGGTCAATGTATAACCAAACCCATCAATGGCCTGGTAAGAAGTTGCAGAATCCACATCAATGACCGGGAAACCAGCCGTTGGCTGAGCAACAAATGAAAGCGTTACTGCCTGCTTCTGCAACAGTACAGACTGGTCTGATTTTGTCAGCCACATATCCATATCGTTGGTGGGTGTTACAGGAACCGGGGCCGGGTTATTGCTGCCTCCCCCTTTAGAACAGTCTCCAAATACAAAAAGCAAGAATACAGGTATCAGCCACATACGGTTTTGTTGTTGCATATTGAACAATTATTTCTTCATTTTTAAGCGCTCATTGATGAGTTCCGCCACTTTCCTGCCGTACTCGGTACTCACCAGGCAGGAGTTATGGTAATGGATCCCCCCATAGAACCGGGCCCAGTTATTTTCAACCGCCGCCTGCCGGAAGGAAGTGAATGAACGGTTCTTTATTCCAAACTCCAGTTCGGAAGTATCTGTGTAATTGAAATGATCGCCGAACATATTGGTCAGCGCCTCTGCAGCCGAAGAAGATACGGTGCTGTGCCCGCAGGTATATTCCGGGAAGGGAGGTGTTTGCAGGTATGGCCGCCATTCATCGTCCATGTATTTATTGATGGCTGTTTCCGGACGTATCACATTGCTCCGGAATTTCTCATCCCAGCACTGAATGAATGCATCGAATATGGCAATGCCGGTTTTGGCATACGCACAAACGGTGGTTGAAAAGTCGGCGCCTGCTTTCTGTGCTGCGATGCCCACAATGTTCATCCAGTGGCCGGGTGGGGAGAATTTTTTAGTTACAAACTCCACATGCCCTTTCACATTCATCCGTGTACCCAGGTCATCCCAGAATTCGGCAATGTGTTTTTGTTCATCCGTTAAGCTGTCGCCTGCATTCTTAACTGCCATCACTTCTTTATAGAATTTACTTTCCTTATTCTTCATATCAAAAGCCGGTGGCCGGGGTGGCATGAACTGGCTGGCGCTGTCCATCACCATGGTCCGGATCTCCCTCCAGTGAGGCTCCAGGGCCTGTGCATAAGCCGGCGGGGTTGGCACCCACCTTCCCGCTTCATCTGTAACATTGTATTTTTCGGCAGTACGGGTTTGGGCATAATTATCTTTCTTGCTCCAGCGGAGGATATGAGCTGCAACAGAATCGGCCAGCAGCCTGCTTGACTTTTGCACCGCAGCCGGCATACCGGATCCTTCAGCCATGGAATCCAGCCTGCTTACATATTCCTTCATACTGCCCTCCGGAAATGTAACGGCCTGTCCCACTTTACAAAAAGCCAGCAGTGCGGCGTATTGGAAATTTACCCCAACCGTATCCTGGTGCGGAAGCGGGGGCAAATGTTTTATCTGCCCGGCCAGTGATTGAAAACGATCATCGCCCAATACAATTGTTTCATAAGCGGCTATGCAGGCATAGGCATAATTACGGCTGGCAATAATGGGTGGAAAATTATTCTGCATCACCACGTTGTTCAGTTCCTTGACGGTCCTGGAAAAAAGCAACGGGTCGTTGAAATCATTTTTATACTCCTTCTCCCTGCAGCCCGGCAGAAAGAAAAGTGCAGACAAAAATATGGCTGTGATATTCCGTTTCATACGATCAAGCTTTAATTCAGCAGAGCAATTTCCTGTTCGCTCTCAAAAAATCATTCTGCCGGTTTTAAAAAAACCAGTTCTTTATTATTTTGCGCAATCACCAATACCTGTTTTCCAGCGGCATACCTGATCCACTTTGCATCCCGCACTTCACCTTCCGCCATTTGTATATTACCCCTGGATTGAAAACCGTTTGCCGGTTTGCTGAATGAAAACACCGAAGGCAACAAGGCATCATACCTGCCTTCGTAAGGAACCACTCCGTAAAAATTTCCTGCAGCCAGGTAAGCGCCTTTATCATTTGCCGGTAACGGACAGAAAGAGAAGACAGGCGCCAGCTGTACTTCATCCGGCAGGTCTTTCTTCATGAAATTCCCCTTCCCGTCATTGATAAAACAACAGGAGCCCAGTGTTTCCGCCTTCAGTTCCAGGTAATCCTTGAACAGGTCGTAAAACATATAGTCCACGGTTTTACCGGCCACTTCACTGTACGTGAGGTATGCTTTCTTCAGCACCGGCAGCGGCCGTTCCAGTTCGTCCTTTGCCAGGAATGTATATTCCTTGTTATTGATGGTATACGCCATCACCTGCTCTACCGATCCATTGCCATCGAAATCCTTCACATATAATTTCAGCGGCCCGTTCTTGCCTGCATACAGTTTGCTGTTGTGCCCCCAGTTGCCGGCAAGTATGTCCATGAACCCGTCGCCGTTCACATCGGTCGTATACACCGTTTGCCACAAACCGGTAGAGGAAGGAATATCGGCAGCGGTGAATTTCCCGTTCCTGTTCATGAACAGCTTCACCGCCATCCATTCACCGGCAACAACCAGGTCATTCCACCCGTCGTTATTCAGATCGGCAAATGAAGAACCGGTCACGATGCCGATATTGTCAAGTTTAATGACCGATGCATCTGCCTGCCTGAAATTTCCTTTGCCATCATTCAGCAATACATAGGATGATTGCGGGATACCGAAACGTTTTGCATCTGCCAGGCCGCCCACAAACAGGTCCATATCCCCGTCTTTGTCAATATCCGAAGCGCTCACGCATGATTTATTTTTGAGTATGACCGGTATGGCGGATGCTGCCGTTGCAAAATGCCCCTTCCCGTCATTGAGGTAAAGGTGATCGGCCAGGTCGGTATTGCCATCGTCCAGCTGGTTTCCGCCACTCACCACATACAGGTCCGGGTAGCCGTCATTATTGGCATCAAAGAACAGCGCATCCACTTCTTCGCATTGCTTTGCCCTGCTGAATAGGGAAGTATCGGAGGAAGTGAATTTACCGGCAGCAGTCTGTATCATCAACTGGCCTGGTTGTCCGGATGCACCACAAACGAAGAGATCATCCAGCCCGTCTTTGTTCACATCTGCCACGGCCAGTTTTGGTCCACGGGTGGATTGTTTGTGTGGGGTGAGGTATTGTTTATTGAAATCAAGAAAATCATTTTCCCGGTGCACCCAGCTGCATGCAACCTGGCTGCTCATATCGTCAAACAGTTGCTTTGATGGCGGGAAGAATTTATTGTGATCGAACTGCCCGCCCGCTTCGGCCTGGTTCACGGTTATCCTGCCTGCTACAGGAACCGTTTTCATTATCTGGAATTTCTGGTTGGGCCATACAATGAGTATGCTGTCTATATTCCGCAGGCTGTCCAGTCCAAAATGCAGTTTGGCATCGCAGGAAGACTGGAAGCCCCGGGTGGTCATCAATTGCTGGTATTGCATCCTGCCCCCGGTAAATACCCAGGCCTTTGCTCCTATACCGTTCCTGTTCTTATCGTTCCCGTTGAATACAATATCCAGTGTATTTTTCTTAGGCAATTTATTTTTCAGAATCACGGATGCTGCATTCAGGCAGTTGATGACAACATCCAGGTTCCCGTCATTATCAAGATCGGCATAGGAAGCGCCGTTGAAGTAACCCTTCATTCCGGCGGTACCCCAGCTTTCGCTCATATCCGTGAAATTCATCTTTCCATCGCCCTTATAAAAATAGGGATGCGAACTTCCATCCGGCATGTTCTCAATGGCCTGGTTGTCGAACTCATTGGTCTTGTCAATATCCATTTTCATCACCAGGTCTGATACGAAGCGTACATAATCCAGGTCTACCGGCCTTTTTACGATGCCGCTGGAAATAAAAAGGTCTTTATTCCCGTCGTTATCAAAATCGGCAAACAGCGGCGCCCAGCTCCAGTCGGTGGCGGCCACGCCGCTTTGCAATGCCGTCTCGCTGAAACTGGTTCCGTTGCCATTATTCCGCTGCAGGGCATTTTTCGAATACTGGTTCTGGTACCCATGCCCCATCAGTTTATATTTGTAGGTATCGGGGTTCTCATCGCTGCCGTATGTCTTCAAAACTTTCTCGTCGGGTGGCAGCATGTCAACGGTCACAATATCAAGTTGCCCGTCGTTGTTATAGTCCGCTGCATCATTCCCCATGCTGAAGCGGCTGTAATGCCTGAAACGGGCAGCGCCCGATTCGGTAAATGTTCCGTTGCCGTTATTGATGTAGTAATAATCGTTCTCATGAAAATCATTCCCCACATAAATATCATCCCAGCCATCGTTATTGAAATCGCCGGTGGCAATGCCGAGGCCATAACCCAGGTTACTTTGAAAGATGCCTGCCTGCGCAGATACATCGGTGAACTTCCCGGTTGAGTCCAGGTCATTGCGGTAAAGCCGGTCGCCGGAGAAAGCATCCGGCTTGCGGCGGTTGCTGGTATCGCGGATGTTTGAATTGGGTTTTTGAGAATGGTTGAGCAGGTAACAATCCAGGTCGCCGTCATGATCGTAATCAAAGAAAGCGGCCTGCGTGCCAAAGCCGGAGAAGTTCAGTCCGTATTTTTCGGAGCTCTCTGTAAAGCTGTTGTTCTTATTATTGATAAAAAGTTCGTTGTGGCCGTTCAGTCCGTGATGCTGGCTGCTGGCCATGACATAAATATCCAGGAAGCCATCCCCGTTCACATCGGCCATGGTTACACCGGAACACCAGTCGGCAGAGCCGGCTACGCCTGCCTGTGCAGTAATGTCTTCAAAAATAAAATTCCCTTTGTTGAGGTAAAGCTTATTGTTGCCTTTGCTGTTTGCGGTAAAATAAATATCCGGAAGGCCGTCATTATTTATGTCGCCGGTGGCAACGCCCCCGCCATTGTAATAATACAGGTAGTAAAGGATATTGAACATATCCTTATTCTCCAGTTTATTTACGAACCCGATATTGGTTTCAGACGCAGAAAGACTTTCGAACATGGTCTCTTTTTTCTTCGTACAGGAAGAAAAAAGTGCAGCAGCAAAAACTGCCAGGACAAAACAAAGTGATATTGATCTTCTGACTTGCATTTGCGGATCCTTGTTTTAAGAAAAAAAGGGCCAAACAAGATTGTTCAGCCCTTTGTGATTGCGCATGAAGCTTGAATTATGAAACTACTATCTACTCCTTATTGTTTGTTTGCAAATAGTGCCTGTGCCTCCGTGGCTGATAACGCTTTGTTGTATAACCTGAACTGGTCTACTGCGCCTGTATAGGTCTTGATCCAGTCATCCGTAGGACCCTGGGCTCCCCCGTGCTTATTCCAGCCACCCAGTATCAGTTTTTTAGCAGAAGTAAGATCAACAGGGCCCCTTGGGCTGCCGCCATTCTTAACATCGGTTTGCGTTGCTGTCATACCGGTAACCGCCGCACCATCAAAATAATAGGTCATCTTTGATGTTGTCTGGTCATACGAATAAATGATGTGATGCCAGTTGCCATCGAACAGCGGCTTGCTGAATGTACCTTCCAGCCACTGGTCCATCAATCCCAGTTTCATGGTTGTCTGGGTTGGTGTTTGGTTCTCCACCAGCAGGAAGATGGCGCTGTGATGCCAGCCGTATTTATCATCTACCAGTGAGAATACAAATTCGGTACGTCCAACCGCTGCGTTGTTCTTCATCCATAATGCAATGCTGAAGCTGGTGGCTTTAGCAATATCGTTGGCTGAAGGAAAAACAATGGATTTGCCATCGGCCCCTTTCATCGCTTTTCCACTGATCCCGTCAACAGAGGTCATACTGTTGGAAGAAGGGAAATTGGCTTTGATGCTGTCCACTGCATTCCTGAGCTGATCGGCGCCGGTTCCGTCCATGGCAGCATAAAAACGCAACGGGCTGTTGGGAGGGTTCGAGTCCTGGATCAAATTGCCGAGTTCCGGCCGTTCCATCTTTTGACAACCGGCAGCAATCAACATCAGTGCAATTGCTGTCAGGTAACCTTGGATTTTCTTTTGCATGATTATTTATTTTTTAAAAAATTTAAGAATTATGGCCATTCAGGATTCTGTACCAGATTAGGATTTGCATTTAAAGCGGAACTGGGTATCGGGTAATACCGGTGCTTGTGCTGGTACCCGTTGCCCCCCAGTACGTTAACGGCATCACCATACCTGACCAGGTCAAAGAACCGTTCATACTCCATACCGAATTCCACCCTTCTCTCCTGCTTAATGACAGTTCTCATCTGTGCCTGGCTTACATACGCAATATTGCCCAGGCCTGCCCTGTTCCGGATCCTGTTAACCCAGGTAACCGCATCCGGGTTACCGGCGCCGGTTTCATTGGCAGCTTCTGCACCCAACAGCAGTATATCTGCCAAACGCAACACCCGGTGATTAACCCATGTGTTCTGTGCTTCGTTGTTTGGCGTACCCTGGCCGGCTGCCAGGTAATCGCTGTATTGGTTATAAACTTTTTTATTCCAGTAAAGCGCATTGGTAAGATTGGGGACCACCAGGCCGTATCCGCCTGTATTGGTTCCGCCGTCGGACTGGTTTGAATAAAGAATGGTAGCATCTTTCCGTACGTCACCGGCTTCATAAGCACCCACCAGGCTTGGTGAAGGTGTATTCCATCCCCAGCCAAGATCCCATGTGCCTGATCCCCTTACACCCTGGCATTGTCCAAGCCTGCTCCAGTAGGTATTACCATCACCGGCAGTTTTTGAAGCCTGGATCTCAAAGATCGATTCGCTGCATAATTCACCTTCTCTTTTAAATATTTTCCAGTAAGGAGTATATAACTGGTATGGGCCGTTATTGATGATATCACTGCAGATCGGCAGGGCTTCTGCATACCTGCGTTGTTGCATAAGCGCCTTTGCATGCAGGGCCTTGGCTGACCATGAAGTAAGCCTGCCTGAAAATTTAGGGCCCCATACCGTTGGCAGGTTCTGCTCTGCAAAGGTAAGGTCTGCATGAATCATGCTGTAGATGACCGCTGTGTCCGACTTTGCAACATTGCCATCTGTAGGCGTGTTTATCTTAAAGTCGATCTTTGGAACCGATCCGTAAGTCCTTACCAGGTCAAAATAAGCATAGGCCCTGAAGAACCTTGCTTCGGCAATATTGATGATGGATCCCGGGTCGGTATAATTACCCTTGATCGCTTCATCCAGGGCGTCGTTGCAAAGCCCGATGAATACAAAGTGCTTGTCCCAATACAACCCGGCACCCCAGTCATCCTTGGTGTACTGGAAGTTATCGTAGGTCTGGTGCCAGGCGGATGCGCCGGGGTCAGCTACCAGTTCCGCATCATCAGAGCGGAAACCATTCATGGCTACCCAGGGAATGTTCTCAAATCCATCGCCGCAATAGGGTTGTGCAGCGGAGTTACGGATGGCGCCATAAAGACCCAGGGCCTTACCTTCCAGGGCGCCTACATTAATGTCGTCCTGGGTTATGCTTAATGGCTGCCTGTCGAGGAATTTCTTACAACCCCCGAAAAGAGCGATAACCGAGAATGCGATCAGTAACCCGGCAATTTGTTTATTATATGCTTTCATTTTCAAAAAATTTATTTTTAAAAATTAAAAATTAACGTTTAATCCAAGGGTCATCACACGTGGAAGTGCGCTTCCTGCCCCGCCAAAATCCATACCATATCCAAGTGCATCTCCGGCATACTCGGGAGAATATCCAAGGTTGCGCTTCCAGGTCTTCAGGTTTTGAACAGTAAAGGTTACCCGCAGGTTTTTAATACCGGTTATTTTCGGAAGTTTGGCCAGTGTATAACCCAGGGTCAGGTTCCGTATCCTGAAAAAGCTTCCATCCTCAATACCATAGGTAGAAGGCGCCCGGTTAACCAGGTGGTTCTGGTTTACGATGGGAACCCAGTTTGAAGAACCTGCAGCAGTCCATCCTTCTGTATAATACTGCGGATAGTTATATACTGAGTTCTTTTGTTCGGAAGTACCCCATACCCGGTAGATCTCATTTCCATAGCTTCCGGCAAAATCAATACCCAGGTCAAATGCCTTGTATTTCAATGCCAGGTTGATACCATAGGTGAAGTCAGGTGTTGGATTCCCGATCAGGGTCCTGTCATTTTCATTGATCACGCCATCGCCGTTCAGGTCCTTGTATTTCAGGTCGCCTGGTTTAACACCCCCACCGTTTATTGTATTTACGGGAGAAGCAAGAATATCAGCATAAGACTGGTAGATGCCATCTGCCACCAGGCCATAGAAATACCCGATAGGATACCCTGTCTGGGCCTGGTTGGGTGTTTGTTCACTGGAAGAGATCCTTGACCTGGAAGGGTATTCAAGGTGTAATACCTTATTCTTAAAGGTGGTTAAATTACCTCCAATCACTAAATCCAGGTCCTTTATTAATTTCTGGGTCCAGCTGGCTGTAAATTCAAAACCATTATTTTGAATGGAACCATTATTTGTTAAGCTGGGTAATATTCCCGGAGGTTCAAGGAGAACGATCAGGTCTTTTGTTTTCTTATTATAATAAGCCGCTTCAAAGTGCAGCCTGTTGTTCAACAGATCGGCTTCTAAACCCACTTCTGTTGAATTAACTGTTTCCCAATGCAGGTTCGGATCAAAAAGATAATCCGGAACATAAACCGGTATCAGGTTGTCGCCAAACACGGCAGATGAAGTACTGGAGATACCCGGGTAGGCAGGATAAGCCTTACCCTGCGTGGTAAAGTTTCCTAACAAACCGGTAGAAGCTTTGAGCTTAAGATAATTTACAAACTTCACATTGCTCATGAATGATTCTCTTGATATCTCCCATGCAGCACCAACAGCCCAGAAGCTCTGGAATTTCTTGGAATATTCACGATTGATCTGGCTGGCACCGTCCCTGCGGAAACTTCCGGTAAGGAAATATTTGCCGCGGTAATTGTAAAGCAGCCTTGCCAGTCCGGATACCGTGGAGTATTCACTTTGATTGGTAGGGATGATACTCTTCAGATCGCCAAAACCGGTATTCAGGTACCAGAACCTTTTGTTGTTCGGTATCATATTCACACCCGGCGTCTTCTGGCTCACTGTTCCGCTTACCTGTTCGAAAGAGTTGTAATAGGTAGTGAAGCCCCCGGTAAGTGTGAGCGAGTGTTCGCTGAATCTCTTTTTGTATGTGGCAATATAGTCCTGCTGGAATGCCCGGGTGTTGATCAGGTCCTGCCGGACTGCTGTCAGGCTGTTCCGGTTGATCACCTGGTTTCCGCTGACCGTAGGATCATACAGGTCATACAGCGGGGTGTATTCCCGGTTGTTGCGCCAGCTCATATCGGCGTACCAGGTACTGCGGAAGTTAAGGTCCTTGGTGATGTTGATATCCACGTATACATTTCCCACCAGCCTGTACCGGTCATCAATTTTCTTGTCGTAGTTATTCTCGAGTGTGGCCAGCGGATTTGTTTCTGAATTCTGTATGATCGGCGTGGCTGAATAGAGGTTATAAAAACCTGAATCCACTCCGTACGGGTTCTTTGTATAGAACTGCTTGGTGGCGGATGGTACGATCGGCAATGACCTTCTTGCATTCTCCAGGGCACCGCTGTTGTAAGGAAGTTTTTCTTTTGATCCGATCAGACCGAATCCCAATTTCCACTTCCTGCTTACTTTGAATTCATCATTGATGTTCATGGTCATCCGGTCATAGCGTACATGCTTTACAAGCCCCTCGTCGTAGGTATAACCCAGACCAAAGTGGAACCTGTTCTTTTCGGTACTGGCATCCAGGCTCAGGTTGGTGGTACTGAATTTTGCAGCACGGGTAACGGCATCGATCCAGTCGGTATTACCGGGGAAGGCAGACATGCCCGGCCCGCCAACGTTATTTACAAAACTCAGTAACGAGGTTGCAGAGGGATCGTCAGCCACCCGGTTATTTGCTTCAAAGGTCAGCAGGTTACGGAACTCATCCCCATTGGCAAGTTTGATCTTGTCAACCAGTTTTTTGCTGCCGTACGTGGTGTTGAAGTTGATATTTATCTGGCCTGCTTTTGCTTTTTTGGTAGTTACCAGGATAGCGCCTGCAGCACCCTTGATCCCGAATATGGCAAGTGAAGAAGGGTCTTTCAACACTTCGATGCTTTCGATCTCACTGGGGTTTACAAAATCAATATTATCGTTAAAAATACCATCCACGATGTAAACAGGGCGGATAGAACCAATGCTGATCGTACCCCGTATCCGTACATCCGGTGTGGAGCCTGGCACGGCTGAATTCACGATGGAAAGACCGGCCACTTTATTTTGTAAGGAAGATATGGGGTTGCTGTTTGGCTGGGCTGCGATCTCATCGCCTTTTACTTTCGTGATGCTGCCGGTCAGGTCTCTCCTGCTGGCGGTACCATAACCGATCACCACCACTTCTTCCGATTTTTTAACCGATGGTACCAGGCGGATATCAATGACCGAACGGTTGTTGACCTTCACTTCCTGTGTTTCAAAACCGATGCTGCTTATAATGAGCGTGGCATCATTGTCAACCGTTAACGTATATACACCATTATTATCAGCAAAGGTGCCGGTACCGGTCCCTTTCTGTAATACCGATGCACCGGCAATGGCTTCCCCGTTCTCGCCGGTGATCCTGCCCGTTACTTTTATCTTATCATTCTCCTCTTCATTGGTAGAGAAAACCACCACCACATTATTCTCAAGCAGTTTGAACGTAAGGTTGCTGCCGGAAAATAATTTGCCCAGTGATTCTGTAACAGAAAGATTCTGTGCCGAAAAATCCGTCCGGGTCTTCAGCGCCTTTAGTTTTGAATTATACAGAAAACGATAATAACCATCGTCTTCTATCATCCTCAAAACCTTTCTGATCTCTGTTTGTTTCAGGTTCAGGTTAACCTTTTGACCCATGGCCGGGTATGCGTTAACCTGCAAAGTTGTAGCGAATAGGATAATAATGGCAAGCTTCATAACAAGCAGTGTTTTTAGAAGCGCCCCTGGCCCATTTTTTTGGCCCCGAAGTACACTTTTTTGCATAATTTTGGTTTTGTCGTTAAAAAATACAAGCAAGCCCTGCCCTGAATATCGGGGACTTGTTTGTTATAATTTTCCGGGAAATGCTGCAACATTTCCCGTTTTTATTTTCTCATAATTTTTACTTCGTTGTTTTTAATCGTATAATTGAACGGGATCAGGAACTGCAATTCCTTCAATGCCTCTTCCGGCGTTTCATTTACGAATGAGCCGCTTACCTTATGATCCTTTAATTTATCGCTCCCGATCAGGATCTTCAGGTTGTACCATTTTTCCATTTTGCCTGCCAGGTCCTCAAACCGTTCATCTTCAAATGAAAGTTTATTATACACCCAGGCCGTTTCAATAATATTGCTGTCGGGGATATCCTTACTCAAGGGCTTGATGCTAATGGAATAGGCATCCGGTTCTGCCGGTTTTATATCGGCCCGCTGGTCTCTTGAGTCTGAAACAGGGTACTTGCTATAGACCAGTTTCTCATGCGGTTTAAGCATGATCTTGGGGGTACCGGGCCTGTTCTTATTGATCACTTCAATGGAGCCATGTATCAGGGTTGCTTCAATGGTTGATTCTGACTTATAGGCTTTCACGTTAAAAGCGGTACCCAGCACTTTTATGTCAATGCCGGACGTATGAACAATAAAAGGATGTTCGGGATCTTTCACCACATCAAAATAGGCTTCGCCGTTCAGTTGCACTTCCCGGGTATTGGATTTATAAAAATTCTCATACGTGAGGGTGCTGCCCGAATTGATCCAGACCTGGGAGCCATCCGGTAGCTGGATCCTTGTCCTGGACCCATGACCAACAGTAATTTCATTGGCCGGTTTTTCAGACGCCAGGGGCAGGTTTTGCTGGCTGCTGCCCGAAAGCCAGTAAAGCAATGTGATGGCAGCAATAAACGAAGCGGCAACAGCGTAGGTGGCCAGGCGCTTATAAAGGGGCTTCTTAACCGTTATAACAGTGGGGTTTAACTCTATTGTGGTATCGGTGTTTGTGGTATCAAAGTCGATCCCCTTTTCTTTCAGCCTGTTTACATGAGACAGGTAAGCATCTTTGCTTTTCTGGCCATTCCCGGTGCTGGTATTCACCGCCATGGAATTCCAGAATTCCTGGAGGGTTTCCGCATTGGCCTGCCATTCAACGTTGCCGTTGAGTAATTCCTCTAATTGCAGCAGTTCCTCGGCCGTTGCTTCACCGGTAATCTTTTTAGACAATAACAACCAGTATTTTTCCTCTTTCATTAAATAAATTGATGATTACAGTTACTAAGGACAACGAAACAGGTGCGATACCCCTAAAGGATGCCCTATTTTTTTTTGGTAAGCAGGGAATGGAGTTCGGGGAACTGGTTTTTGAACTCACTATGGGTCTTTATCCTGCGCAGGGCGATGGCCATCTGGGCCTCAACGGTCTTTACGGAGATGTCGAGCAGTTTTGCCACTTCTGCATACCTGAGCCCCTCTTCTTTTACCAGCTTGAAGATGGTTTTGCACCGGGCCGGCAGTTCATTTACAGCCGCCATGATCTTTTTAACCACTTCGGTGGAGAGTAACAGTTCCTCGGGATTGAAGAACACACTTGTAAGGCTGGTTTCCCATTCCATGTCATTGGGCAGTTTATTCCTCCCGTTTGCGGTAAGCTTATTCAGGGACGTGTTCCTGACAGCAACAAAAAAATACAACCGGGGATTTTCAATGGAACGCAGGGAAGCCCGGCGCAGCCAGATGGATATGAAGAAATCGGAAACGACCTCTTCGGCATCTTCGGATGACTTTACGATGGAAAAGGCAAAAGCAGTGAGGCTTTCATGCATTTCCATGAAAAGTTTCTTGTATGCTTTCTCACAGTTGTGTAAAGCAATTTCGTTCAGCAGGTCTTGTATTTGGCTGTTAGTTATCACAATCGTTTCGCCAATGAAGGTAGGATTTTTTGATAAGTTTTAAAAAATCCCTGCACCGTTGCCTGCATACGAATGATAAAGTTCAGCGATGCCTCATGAAGTACTATTCACTTACTTTGATCTGCCCTGGTAAAAATCCAGTACTCTGGTCCTCAATAAATAATCGTAGCGGGCGGAAGTGAAATTGATCGTGGCCCGGTCGAAGTTATTTTTTACGATCAGGTATTCTACGCTGTTCATTGCGCCCAGGTTGAACCGTATCTCTGCAGCCCGGAAGGATTCTTCAAAAGCAGTTACCTGCTCCCCCAGCACTTTATACCTGTTCCAGGCTGTTGTCATGTTCAGGTGCGCCTGTTCGATTGCCTGGCGGAGTTGTATCCTTGTATTTTCAGCAACATAACCGGTCCTTTTTTCTTCCAGCCTTGCCTGCTTCACTTTTGTTCTTGACTGGAAAGAAGAGAATACCGGTACCTGCAGGCTTACTCCAAAAAAAGTACCCAGGTTATTATTGTACTGTTTAAAAAAATCGATCTTCCGGCTGTTGTAATTGGTCTGTTTGCTGATGACCGGGCTGTTTGCTCCGTTCACCACCACATAGTCACCGGTAACAACATCTGTTGTACCAATGGCAGAGGAGGTTCTTGCCGCGCTTGAAAAATTCGTGCCCAACTGGCCAAATAATGAAAGCGTCGGATACAGGTCGGCTGCCGCAACCCGGATGGCTTTACTGGCGGCCCTGGTACGCAGGTCAGCCGCTTTCACAAACGCAAGATTTTGCAGGGCTGCAGCATAGATATTATCTGCCGTTGTTTCATACAGTTCCATTTTCAAATCAAAACCTTCCCGGTCTGCCTGTATATTTTTATCGTAGGGCACGTTCATGTACTGGGCCAGGGTAAGTTTAGACATTTCCAGTGCACGCCCGGCATTGATAACTGCCAACTGATCGGAAGCATACTGCCCCTTCATGTCATATAGTACAGCCGGGGCTATAGCACCTTCCCTGTTCAGCAGTTCCAGGCGTTCTGCCTGCTTTTCGGTTACCGCCGTTTGTTTTTTGGTGAGTGCCAGCACATCTTCATCATTCATCACCTGTAAAAAAGCCAGGATCGCATTCAACGTAAGGTTGTCCTTTTCCTGCTGTAGTTCCATCTTTGACGCCTGGTAATTGTACGATGCCTGCTGTATGCTGTTCTGCATCTGAAATCCTTTGAACACAGGAACGGAAGCCGTGAGGGTTGAATTGGAAGAAGACAACTGCTGGTTGATGTAACTGTTGGTATAGGGGTCAATGCTGCGCCCGTTGTTGATACCATAGTTCAAACTTGCCGATACATTCGGAAGCCGGTTCATCCTCGACTGGTTCAGGTTGAGCCGGGCATTTTGTTCAAGCAGTTCACTTTGCTTTACCGGTATGTTATTGGCAAGGGCAATATCCAGGCAGGCTTTCAGGGTTAACCGCGAAGGGATATCCTGGGCATGAAGGGTACTGAAACCGGTTACGGCCGATATGCACATCATCAATAGAACTTTTGCTTTCATCATTATTCGTTTAAGTTATTTTTATTGTTCAATGCGGCCATCCAGCAGGTTGATCACCCGTGAACCGTACGATGCATTCTTTTCTGAATGCGTGACCTGTATGATGGTCACACCCTCTTTGTTCAGTTCGCTGAATAAATTCATGATCTCTTCGCCCTGTTTTGAATTAAGGTTTCCGGTTGGCTCATCCGCCAGCAGCAGTTTGGGCCTAGCGATCAGTGCCCTTGCAATACCCACCAGTTGCTGTTGCCCGCCGGAAAGCTGTGTGGGGAACAGGTCCTTCTTGCCTACGATATTAAAGCGGTCGAGCATATCCGCCACCATGGCTTTGCGCTCCGGTGCTTTTACATCCTGGTAGATCAGGGGCGTTTCAATATTCTCATACACGGTCAGTTCATCAATAAGATGATAGGCCTGGAACACAAAGCCGATATATCTTTTGTACAGGCCGGTGCGTTGTTTCTCTTTCAGTTTATGCACCGGTTCATACAGGAATTCGTATTCCCCTTCATCAAATCCATCCAGCATGCCGATCACATTCAGCAGCGTTGATTTGCCCGAACCCGATGGCCCCATGATGGAAATGAATTCCCCTTCTTTTACGGTAAGGTTGATATCCTTTAAAAGAAAGATGCGGTTGTTACCGTTGCTGACCCATTTGAAAATTTTCCTTAGTTCTAACATGATCTGTTTTTTATTCTGTTCTTAATGATTTTACAGGGTTGGCCACCGCCGCCCTTATTGACTGATACAAAACAGTTATCACCGCAATCGAAATTATCATCAGAATTGGCAACAGGAAAAACCAGATATCTATGGAAATCCGAAACGCATATTTATTCAGCCAGTTTTGCAGCAGCCAGTATGCAACAGGAACAGCAATTACACAGGCAACTATTACCAGCTTCAGGTAATCTTTGGTTACCATCCGGGTAATCTGTCCGATTGTTGCCCCCAGCACTTTGCGGATGCCGATTTCTTTCATGCGTTTTGATACGGTGTACAGTGATAAACCAAATAAACCTAAACAGGCAACGATGATAGCTATGATCGTAAACAACCAAAGCACAGTAGAAAATAATTTATCGCCTTTGTACTGGTTATTAAACTGCTCATCCAAAAAAGAAAACTGGTATGGGCTTTCGGGGAAATGCGAATTCCATTTGCTTTTTACAAAATCCATCAGCGCCGGGAGATTGCCGGTATTGAGTTTTAAAGAAAAGTACCCTAAGTTTCTTTCTTCATCAGGATAAAAAACAATAGGGTCAAAACTGTGCTGCAGCGATTCCTGGTGATAATCTTTTACCACTCCTATTACTTTGCAGTTAAAACCAGCTCCACTTAATTCCTTCCCCATCATTTCAACAGGATTTGTAAATCCAAACACTTTTGCCGCAGTCTCATTTACTATTATGTTTATGACATAATTGGTATCCACCGCCGGTCTGTCTTCAGCAAAATTTCTTCCGGCAACCAGTTTCAACTCATAAGCAGGAATAAATTTTTTGTCAACACCAAACACCCTGCATCGCTTACCAAGCGCTGAACCTTTTAAATTAAAATCCGAAGAACCACCAACCTCACCACCCGGCACTGAAGTAGAAGCGGTAACAGATTTTATGCCAGGGTTTGCTTCCAGTTCATTTATAAAAGCATTATAAGAAGGAATGGCAGCGCTGTCGAGATTGGCGTATTGCGTAAGCACCAGGGTCTGATTAATGTTAATACCCAACTCCCGTTCTTTCATAAACTGTAGTTGCCGGTAAAAACCGAGTGCCCCCGCAATTAATATAATAGCTGCGGTGAACTGTATCACCACGAGAGATTTTCTCAGCAGGTTTTTCCCGCTGCTTAATCCTGATGAGCCTTTTGATGTTTTAAGAGTGTGAATGGGCTGAAAAGAGGATAATAAAAACGCAGGATAAAAAGCGGCAGCCATAGTGCCGGTTAAAAAAACAGCAATAACAAAAACCCAAAACTTAATGCTGCTGATTCTTAAATAGCTGATATCTTTTTCAACCAACTCCGAAAACCAGTTAAGGCTTAAAAGAAATATCCCAATCCCCAGCAAGATTCCTGCAATATTCACCAGCAATGATTCAGAAAGAAACTGGCCCATCAGTTGAAACTTTCCTGCTCCCAACACTTTTCTTACGCCCACTTCCTTTGAGCGGTCGAGCGAACGGGCTGTGGAGAGATTGATATAATTTATCCAGGCGATAAATAAAATAAACAATGCGGCAATGCCGAGATACTTTAAATAACCCAGATTGCCATTACCCGCCAGCTCATAATCGTAATCAGAACGCAGGTGAATATCTTTCACGGGTTGTATATCAAAAGACTGCAGGTACCCTCTTTCTTTCATATCATCACCCATATACCGCTGTGCAAAGGCTGGCATTTTTGCCTGCAATGCTTTTACATCTGCACCGGGTTTCAGTAAAATATAAGTGTAGAAATCAGACCAGCCCCAGCTTGTTTCCGCCCTTCCATCAGTAAGCTGGATATACTTTTTATAGTTAAGTAAAATATTAAACTGCAGATGTGAAGTGGCCGGTAAATCTTCCAGCACAGCTTTTACTATATAATTTTCGTTACCAAAAAGTAACGGTTTACCAATGGGCTCTTCGCTGCCGAAATATTTTTTTGCAGCAGATGCAGTAATTACAGCATCATTCAATTCTTTAAAAGCAGTTTGAGCATTGCCCTGTTTGAAAGGGAAAGAAAATATTTTAAAAATTTCCGGGTCGGTAAAAAAAATGCTTCCATTCTCTACCAACTTAACGTCTTTGTATTTTACTATCCCGCCCCGGCTGCGAAAACGTACTGCTTCTTCCACTTCAGGAAAATCTTTTTTCATGGCAGGCGCCAGTGCCGGATAAGTGAAAGCAAAGGTCTGCACTTTTCCATCTTTCTCTACCATCTTCATTGGCATACGAAATATTCTTTCTTTATTCAGCAGCGCCTCATCATAACTATATTCAAACCGGATATAGTTTACAATTAACAAAAAAGCGGCCACGCCAATGGCCAACCCAAAAATATTGATGGCTGAAAATGTTTTATTCTTTAAAATATTACGCCAGGCAGTTTTGAAATAATTTTTTATCATGGTTATACTTTTTATTCTGACCTTAAACTTTTAACCGGATTTGCAATGGCTGCCTTAAAGGCTTTGAAACTAATGGTGATCAATGCAACAGCAATAGCTATCAAACCTGCCAATGCAATTACCCACCAGGAGATATTCACCCGGTAAACAAAATCCTGCAACCAGTCGTGCATAAAATAATACGCCAACGGTGCAGCAATAAGGAATGCGATACCGATCAGCAGTAAGAATTCCTTTGAAAAAAGAAATACAATGTTCTGCACCGATGCACCAAGTACTTTGCGGATGCCCACTTCCTTGATCTTCTGCACGGCCATGAAGGATGCAAGTCCGTAGAGGCCAAGGCAACTCAGGAATATAGCCAGTGCAGCAAATATTTTATACAGGTTGGAAAGTTTGCGCTCCTGCGTATAAAAATTCTCAATTTTTGTATCCAGGAATTTTTGTTCATACACAAAATCCGGATAAACCTCCCCCCATACCGCTTCCACTTTTTTTAGGGTGGAGGGTACATCTTTTGCCTGCAGTTTGATACCGGCCGTTCCATAAAAATCCTTTACGGTGGTTATCAGTACCGGCACAATGGCTTTGCGCAACGACATGGCATTGAAATCCTTTATCACGCCTACAATGGAAAATTTCATCTCTCCCCACAGGTCAATTTCCTTATTGATCGCCTGCTGCGGATCGGTGATACCAAGCCGCTTCAGCAGGGTCTCATTTACCAAAAATTCTTTTGCGGTATCGGAAGGATTCAGGTTGCGGCCGGCCACCAATGATATTCCGTATGTCTTTAAATAATCTGCATCGGCCCATTTGAGGTTGGCATGCCAATCGACCTCCTTTTCAGCATGATCAAAACGGAAATTGGAGGTCCAGTTGCCGTCGTCTGCCGGGCTGGCAAAACTGAAGCTCACCGAACGGATGCCGTCAATGGCTGTCAGCCTGTTCTTCAAATAATCCAGTTTTGATTTGCCAAGGCTGTCCTGCGGAAAAGCCACATTCACAATAGCGTCCTTATCAAACCCCATGGAATGGCTTCTGAAATAATCCATCTGCTGCACAATGATCAATGTACCGATGATGAGCGCCTGTGCGATCACGAACTGGATCACCACCAATCCCCTGCGTAATGAGATCCCTTTTCCGCTCACCGCAGCTGCCTTGCTTTTTAAAGCAGTAACGGGATTAAAACGGGATAAGATGACCGCCGGATAAAAACCTGCAAGTAATACGACCAGGATGCCGGTGGCCAGCAGGAATAAGAGGATGCCCGGATCTTTAGAAAAGCGCAGGCTCAGGGGCAGGTCCACAACAGTTCCAAGATAAGGAAGCGCTGCATAGGTTATCCCAACAGCAAGCAATATGGCCATGAATGTGATCAGGCCCGTTTCGCTGTAAAACTGCAGTTTCAGCTGGCGCCTGTTACTGCCCAGTACTTTTCTTACCGCCACTTCTTTTGCCCGGGTAAATGCCTGGGCTGTAGACAGGTTAATGAAATTTACACAGGCGATCAGTAAAATGAATGCGGCGATCAGCCACATGGTATTGATCATGCTTTTTGAAACCGTGCGGTCAATGAAATTACCAGCCTCTGCATCATAATGTACTTCCGCTAAGGATTGCAACCGGATGTTACTTTGCCGGGCATCGCGGTCATCTCCTTTCCTGTATTTTTTGTAAAAGGCAGCGATCTGCCTGTTCATGGCTTCAGGACCGGTACCCTCCGGCAACAGGAAATAACAGCCGTGGTTTGAAGCAGTGCTTATCCAGTCGGTGTTACCGGTAAAATCTTTTAGTGTAACATAAGAGGCAACAATTTTCAGCTGCAGGTCTGTATTGGAAGGGGGGTCGGCAAGTACACCGGTTATCTTAAAAAGGTCTTTGTTGTTCCGCTTGATGGTTTTTCCAATGGCCAGCCGCCAGTCGCCGAAATAACGTTCTGCTGTGGCTTTGGTCAGTACGGCCGTATTCGGTTCCTTCAATGAATGATACGCACCGGCTATAAGCGGGAAATCGAATATTTTAAAAAAAGAAGGCTCCACAAAAAACATCCCGCTCTCTTCCTTGAATTTTTTTACTGTGCCCTTGTTTGATTCGTCCGGTATAACGATCTGGTCGCCCCGGTCGGAATAAACAGCCGTGGAAACCAGCGAAGGAAAATCATTGTGCAGGGTGGTGGGTAACGGATAGGGAACACCTGCACTGCGTTTCACCCCATCTTCATTCTCGTTTACGGAAACGAACCTGTAAATACTGCTTTTCTTTTCATGAAATTCATCAAAGCTCAGTTCAAACTTTATGATGAGGAAGATGACGAGGCAAACGGCGATGCCAACAGCAAGCCCCGCCACATTGATGAATGTGAAATTCCTGTTCCGCCACAAATTCCTGAATGCTGTTTTAAAATAGTTCTTTATCATGGTTATACTTTTATTCTGTACGTAAACTTTTTACCGGGTTGGCATTCGCCGCCTTTATGGCCTGGAAACTGATGGTGACAAAGGCAATGGCAGCCGCAATGATGCCGGCCAGTAAGAATACCCACCAGTTTATATCAACGCGGTAGGCAAAATCCTGCAGCCAGCGGTGCATGACATACCAGGCCAGCGGCGATGCAATTACAATGGCAATTAAAACCAGTTTTAAAAAATCTTTTGATAACAGCGTTACAATGCCTGTGACACTTGCCCCCAGCACCTTGCGTACACCGATCTCCTTGATCCGCTGTTCTGCACTGAACGTGGCCAGCCCGAACAAACCGAGGCAACAGATGAGAATGGCGATCAGGGTAAAATAACCTACAATGGATGACAGGCGGGTCTCTGCATCATAATTCTTCTGGAAATCATCATCCAGGAAACTGTACTCGAACGGTTCATTGGGATTTAATTTATGCCAGCTTGCTTCAACCGACTTCAGCAGGCTATTCATATCACCCTGCCTGGCATGCACCATCATGTAATTGAAATTATTGCTGGTACTATTCAGCTGGTAGGCATAGGGTGCAATGGGAAGGTGCATGTCCTCAAAATGAAAATCCTTCACCACGCCTATTATCTCAAATCCATACTGCGTACCGCGGTAGTCAAAATAAACTTTTTTGTTCACGGCTTCCTGCTGGGTACCCAGGCCTATTTCTTTTACCGCCGTTTCATTCACGATCACCCGGAAATTGGTATCGGCAGGGAATTCCTGGGAAAATAAACGGCCTGCAACCGGCTTCAGGTCCAGGGTTTTCAGGTAGCCTGCATCCACAAAATTGATCCGGGTACGCCTGGCATCATTCATGGTTTGCCCTTCTTTATAATACAGGTTATCCGAAGGGTTACCAATGCCGGGGTAATAGGCCGATGCACCTACGCCCAATACCTGTGGCTGCTTAGCCAGTTCGTTCCTGAATGAAGTATAGATATTCTTTGCTGTTCCGCTGCGCAGGGGAATGATCACCTGCCTTTCCTTTTCAAAACCCAGGTCGGCCGAACGCAGGTAATTCATCTGGCTGGAAATGACCACGGATGCAATGATGAGTACCACGGAGATGATGAACTGAAATACAACGAGTCCTTTTCTCAGGGATACGGCTGCCAGCGAATTGGTGAACCGTCCCTTCAATACCTTAATGGGCCTGAATGAGGACAGGTAGAATGCCGGGTATGTTCCGGCAAAAAGCCCGGTAACCAGGGAAAGTAAAAAGAAGGCCGCAATGATCAGCATGTTATCCGTAAAAGAAAGGCTAAGGTTCTTCCCGGAAACGGAATTAAAAGCTGGCAATAACAGTTCCGTGATCGTGAATGCAAAGGCAAATGCGATCAGGCTCATGAAAACCGATTCGCCCAGGAACTGCCGGACCAGTGATCCCCTTTCGGCTCCCAGTACTTTACGGATACCTACTTCTGCACTGCGCTTGGAGGAACGGGCAGTGGACAGGTTCATAAAATTGATGCAGGCGATCAATAACGTAAATAAGGCAATGGAAGCAAGGATGTACAGGTAGGTCATGCTGCCCGGCGGGGTTACATTACCATCCATTCCGGAACGCAGGTGAATATCTTTTAACGGGGTCAGGAATTGTTTCTTACCAAAGCCCATTGCTTTCAGGTCTTTGCCGGCATACTTATCAATGAAGGCCGGGAATTTTGCCGTTAATTGTTTTGGATCGCTGCCCGCTTTTAACTGCAGGTAACTGTAGAACATATTATTGGTGGCAAAACTGGTCCCGTTCTCCCGTATGTACCCTTCAATGTCCCCTCCTTTCATTGACATAAAGAACCGTGCGTCGATATGCGATGGCTTGTCGTTTGGCCTGAATACACCGGTCACCACGAAGTCATGATCGCCATTTGAGCTGCTGCTGATACGTACCAGTTTATTCAGTGCGGGCTGGTCACCAAAGAATTTTTTTGCGATCTCTTCAGAAAGCACAACGGCCTTCGGTTCATTGAGCGCTGTTGCCGGATTGCCTTCGGTGAATTTGTAGGTAAACACCCGGAAGAAGGTGGAATCGGCGAGAAAGCCCCTGGTTTCGTAAAATGACCTGGGTTCCCCGTTCTTTTCCCTGAACTGGATCAGGGTCTTGTCTTCTGCAAACAACGGCATCAGCCGGGTGCTTTGCTCCACTTCCGGGAAATCCATCTGCATGGCCTGTACCATCGGCGCAGGGGTATTGGGCATTTTGTGCTCCTGTCCCTGCTGGATAAAAATGGTACCCAGCTGGTAGATAGTATCGCCGTTCCTGTGGTAGCGGTCGTAGCTGATCTCATTCAGGATGTACAGTGTTATCAGCATACAACTGGCAAGTCCTACCGACAAACCAAAGATATTGATGAAGGAAAAGACCTTGTTCTTCTTCAGGTTGTTCCAGGCGATCTTAAAATACGTTTTGATCATGGCTATACTTTTATTCTGTTCGTAATGACTTAACGGGATTTGCGATGGCGGCCTTAATGGCCTGGAAACTTACGGTCATCAGTGCGATCAGTAATGCGGCCAACCCTGCTGCCACAAATACCCAGGCGCTGATATTGATCCGGTATGCAAAATCCTGCAACCACCTGTTCATGGCCCACCAGGCAACCGGGAATGCAAGTACAGAAGCGATGGTGACCAGCACCAAAAAATCCTTCGACAACATGCTGACCACATTGCTCACCGATGCGCCAAGCACTTTCCGGATACCGATCTCCCTGGTACGTTGTTCGGCCATATAGGTAGCAAGGCCAAATAAGCCAAGGCAGGCAATGAGGATGGCCAGTACGGCAAATACAACGGCAATGATGCCTGCACGCTGTTCACTGCGGTACATCTCATCAAAGGAGTCGCTCATGAACCGGTAGCTGAAAGGCATTCCGGGGGCCAGTGATTTCCATTTTTTCTCTACCTGCGGGATCAGGCTCCCGGCACTGGCTGCTGTTATCTTAAAAGAAGCAAGGCCTGTACTTTTGCCAAGCCGCATACAAAGGGCCTAATTTCTGCCGCAGGGATTCAAAATGAAAATCCTTTATTACACCGATCACCTGCAACGGGATAAGTGTTTTATCGCCGTGTATATTTGTGGGGGCATAGATCATTTTACCCAAGGGCTCATCATAACCCAACAGTTTTGCCGTGGTCTCCGTGATCAGAATGGCCGCTGAATCGGCGCCATAATCCTTTGAGAAATTTCTTCCTTTCACCATTTCCATGCCCATGGTCCGGATGTAATCATAATCCACGGTCCAGGTCTGCATATCGATCCCGCTTTTGGTATCCATCACAGCCTCTTTGGAGTACGAATTATCGGTGCGTGCAGAATTGGTAACGGGCAGGAAAGAACTGAGGGTACCGCTGCTCACACCCTGCATGGCCAATACCTCATTTTTGAATGCCTGCACATTGTTGCCGAGTACATACGCGCCGTCGATCACCAATACCTGGTCCTTATTGAATCCCAGTTTTGTTGTCTGGATATATTTAAGCTGCTTGTACACAATGATGGTGCCGATGATGAGCATAATGGAAGTGGCAAACTGGAACACGACCAACCCGTTGCGGAGCCTGCTTTTTTTAAATCCTGTATTCATGTTCCCTTTCAGCACAACGATGGGCCTGAACTTTGACAGGAACAAAGCCGGGTAACTTCCTGCCAGCAAGCCCACCACCAAAGGAAGCAGGAGGATAAAGGGCAGGATGTTCATGCCCAGCAGGTCATTCACGGAAAGTGATTTGGCAGCAATGTCATTGAACAGGGGCAATACGAAATACGCGATCAGCACAGCAAGGATGAGTGAAATGGCAGCGGTGATGGTTGATTCAACCAGGAACTGGGAGATCAGGGTCCTGCGCCCGGTTCCCAGTACTTTCCGGATACCCACTTCCCTGGCCCTTTTGGCACTCCGTGCCGTACTCAGGTTCATGAAATTGATGCAGGCAAGGAGGAGAATAAAAAAGGCAACCGCTGAAAAAATGTACACATACTGCATATTCCCCACCGGCATGATCTCATAATTAAAATCGCTGTGCAAATGGATCTTTGTTAGTGGTATCAGCGAGTATTCAAGTTTATTCCCGGACTTCCTGAACTCATCCATACTGCTGATCTTAATGAACTGCTGGGCATAGGGCAGCACATACTTCTCGTTGTACAGCTCAAAGTTCTTTTCAAAGGCCTTGTAATCGGTTCCGGGTCTTAACAACAGGTAGGTATGAAAATTATGGCTGGTAAGCGTGCCCCACTGGTATTCCACACTCTTCATGGAGAAGATAAATTCAAAATTAAAATGGGTCTCTTTGGGAATGTCGTTTATGACCGCTGTTATTTTGAATGGGGTGATGGTCTCGCCGTTCCTGACTTCCACATTCTTTCCCAGTACGTTCACATCGCCGAAATATTTCTTTGCTGTTGATTCCGTGATCACTACGGTATTCGGCTCATTCAGCGCCGTTTTAGTATCCCCGGCTATGGCCGGCAATGTGAACACCGTAAAGAAAGTGGAATCGGCATGCACTGCCCTGGCTTCGGTAATGAACTCGTTGCCTTTTTTCACAAGCTTTGCCCCGTCGTTGGTATATATACGGGTATATTCTTCCACCTGCGGGTAATCTTTTTTCAGCAGCGGACCCATCATATCGGATGTCTGGGTCATGTGCAGGTCGCTGCCGCCAAACCGTATATCTGAATTGATGCGGTAAATGTGGCTGGCATTCCGGAAGTGCCGGTCGTAACTCAGTTCATCGGTCACATACAGGGTAATGAGCAGGCAGGTGGCAAGCCCCACCGCAAGGCCAAAGATATTGATGGCACTGTACCCTTTATTTTTCCAAAGGTTCCGGAACGCTACTTTAAAATAATTTTTGATCATGGCTATACTTTAAGTTGGTGATTGTCTCCGGGTAAAATCTTTATTCGTCTACAGCATGATATTCTCAATGACGGCCTGTCCATCCAGCATACGGATGATGCGGTGGCTGTACCGGGCATCGTGTTCCGAGTGCGTGACCATTATCACGGTTGTTCCTTTTTCGTTCAGGTCTGTCAGCATCTGCATCACTTCATTGCCGTTGGAAGAGTCCAGGTTACCGGTAGGTTCGTCGGCAAGAATAAGTTTGGGATTATTCACTACGGCTCTGGCCACGGCCACCCGTTGCTGCTGGCCACCGGAAAGCTGCTGGGGATAGTGATTACGGCGATGCATGATCTGCATCTTGTCTAAAACCTCTTCCACCCTTTTCTTCCTGTCGGCCGCTTTAACGCCGGTATAGATCAGGGGCAGTTCCACGTTTTCAAAAACGGTCAGTTCGTCAATAAGATTGAAGCTCTGGAAAACGAAACCAATGTTCCGCTTTCTCAGGTCGGCCCTTTTGCGTTCATTGAAATGCGCCACTTCTGGCCCGTTAAAAACAAAACTGCCGGCATCGGGGTCGTCAAGCAAACCAAGTATATTCAGCAAGGTGGATTTACCACAGCCCGATGGGCCCATGATGGCAACAAACTCTCCTTCCTTTACTTCGATGGAAAGCTTGTTCAGTGCAACCGTTTCCACTTCTTCGGTACGATAGATCTTTTCTAAGTCGGTAATCTTTATCATTGTTGTTATTTAAATTTTAGAGAATATTCCGTTCATAATTGTGTAAAGGGATTCATTAAAAGATCCATGGCGACATCTGCATCCTCCACGTAGCCCTGCTGCCCCTTCAGCACGCTGCATTTGTTCACCGTTGAACCGGTTGCGGTGCCGGTACCGCAGGCTTTTAAACCATTCTCTTTGCGGGACGTGATCAATACGCCCGATAAGATCATCAACGCCAGTACAAAAAATTGTTTTTTCATGACTTTGTTTTTTATGGATGGATGCTGTTACTCTTTTTTCAGAACCAGTTCCTGCATGGTGCCGTAATTCTCATAGCTGGAGGTTATTACCTTATCCCCGGGCTTCAGGCCCTGCAGGATCTCATAATAATCCGGGTTTTGCCGGCCCAGCTGGATATCGATCTTGTATGCCACATTCCCATTCTCCGAAACCTTGAATATCCAGTTGCCACCCGTCTGCTGGTAGAAGCCTCCCTTCGGTAAAAGCAATGCCTGTGTTTCATCACTCAATGCCAGTCTTATCTGCAGCGTCTGACCGCGGCGTATTCCCTGCGGAATAGAATCATTGAATTCCATGTCTACCTGGAAACGTCCGTTGGTTACCTGTGTAAATACTTTCTTAATGCTGAGTTTGTAGATCTTTCCGGCAATGGAACATTCGCCTGCCAGGCCATTGAATATCCGGGAGATATAATGTTCGTCAATGTCAACCCGTACCTTAAAGCCGCTCATCACATCGATCTGTCCAAGCCGCTCCCCCTTATTTTTCGATTGGCCGATCTCTGCATCCAGCGAGGTCAGCTGCCCGTCAATGGGTGCCCGTACGATCAGGTCGCCCACTTTTTTACGCATCACCTGCAGGGCATTCTGGGTACGGTCAAATGATTGCTTCGCCTGATCCTGCTCCTGGCGGGTTGAAACGGAATCCTTTTTCAATACCTCGTCTGCCAGTTTTTTCTTCTGCAACTGGTAATTATAATTATTTTCCGACTGTTTGAATTCCTGCGAACCGATCACTTTCTGTTCATGGAGTTTCTTATTCAGTTTATAGGTACGTTCCGCTTCCTTCAGCAGGTTATCAACATCGGTAAGCTGGTTCAGTTTGCCAATGGTGTTCTGCTGCGCTGCATTCCGGGATATCTGCATCTGTGTAAGCAGGTTGAATACAGAGGTCTCCTGGTTAACCAGGCTCAATTCAAGATCGGTATTGCTCAGGCGCAGGATGGGCTGGCCTTTTATCATAACGGCCCCGTCTTCCACAAACTTTTCTTCTACCCGTCCCCCTTCCAGCGCATCCAGGTAAATGGTGGTCATGGGAAGTATCACGCCATTTACCGGGATGAATTCCTGGAAGGCGCCTTTCCTGATCTCACTGATGGTGATACGGTCTGTATTTACATTCAGCCTTGATTTACCTGACGTGAAATACCAGCTGGCAAAGATGAGCCCGGCCAAACCAATGATGCCTGCGGTAAGCATGATCTTCTTTTTTCCAAAACCCTTTTTTTCAATTACTCTGTCCATTGTTATCTTTTTATTTTTCTGGTAACTTCCCGGGCGAACCATATATATTATATACCCGGAGATGATCTTAAGCACTCAACGCTGTGCCAGAAGCTATCTGGTTGATTTTCAAAAACTTAACTTTTGTCCTAATCAAAACCTGTACGGTATCGATACAGCAGGTGTCCGTTTTTGATACAGTTCAGTCAGATGAATCTCCGCAGTATCCTTGCCTTGCGCTGGCGCTGGATATTCCACAGGTCGGCTGCACTTAAAATGCGGCCCTGGGATTTCTTGTACCCGTGTGCCAACACTTCTTTTACTTCTGCGGTGAGGTTTATCATACCCGCTTCGCTGAGGGGAGATAATAAACGGTTTGATTGTCTTTTCATGGCTATACTTTTAATTTTTTTTACTGAATAATGCTGTTCAGGAGGTATACAATGCCGTGCCAGAATCTAACGACCTGTTTTTCAACCGCATTCCTTTTTTTCAGGCAACAACAGTGTCCGGTTTTGATACAACCGGTATCCGCTTTTGATACAATCCGGTGAGCAGTGATTTTTTTTCAATTCTTTCTGTGATAAATGTTCTTAAATATGGTATAATTGCGGAAGAATATAAACGGGGAACATGCTCCTGAAAAATGCAAGCATATTGGTCATTGATGATGATACGGATGTACTCACAGCCGTAAAACTGCTGTTGAAGACAGAAGCGAAAGAAGTGATGACGGAAAAGAATCCGGAGCTCATTCATTCGTTGCTGGCATCATCCCGTTTCGATATTGTATTGCTTGACATGAACTTCAAAAGCAGCATCAATACCGGCAATGAAGGCATTTACTGGTTAAAGAAAGTGAAAGAACTGGATCCGGAGATCTCTGTGATAATGATAACTGCCTATGGCGATATTGACCTTGCGGTACGGTCTTTAAAAGAAGGCGCATCCGATTTCATTGTAAAGCCCTGGCACAATGAAAAACTCCTGGAGGCCATCAAGGGCATTCTGAAAGCGAAGGGGAAAAGTACTGCGGGGTCCACTGCACCGGTTCCCTCTGCCATCGGCCGGGATATGATCGGCGAATCGGAAGTGATGAAAGATATTTTTTTCAAGATCGAGAAAGTAGCACCCACCGATGCCAATATTTTCATACTCGGGGAAAATGGTACCGGCAAAGACCTGATCGCAAAAGCCATCCATGAACATTCGCTCCGGAAAGACAAGCCTTTTGTAAAAGTGGATGTGGGGGCCCTGACCGAAACCCTTTTTGAAAGCGAACTGTTCGGGCATAAGAAGGGTTCTTTCACCGGCGCCGGCGAAGAAAGGGCCGGAAGATTTGAAGCAGCCAACGGCGGCACCTTGTTCCTGGATGAGATCGGGAATATATCGATGCACCAGCAGGCAAAACTGCTGAGTGTTTTGCAGAACAGGCAGGTTTCCCGGGTCGGGAGCAATGACCTGATCAATATTGATATACGGCTGATATGCGCCACCAACCTGCCGCTTGCTGAACTGGCCAATGAGAACCGTTTCCGGAAAGACCTCATTTACCGGATAAATACAGTGGAGATCGTTGTACCACCCTTGCGAAAGCGGAATGGAGACATCCTGTTGCTGGCAAATCATTTTGCACAAACCTATGCAGCCAAATATTTAAAACCGGTACCAGCACTGGATGCAAAAGCCATTGAAAAATTAATGCAGTACAACTTCCCGGGTAATGTACGGGAGCTTCAATATACCATGGAACGGGCGGTTATCATGTCGGAGGGAGAAACACTCTCTGCCAATGACCTTATTTTTTCTCCCATCGAATCTGCCGTGCAGGAGAACAGTGAGCAAAAGGACATGAACCTGGGGGTGGTGGAAAAAAATACGATCCTGCGGGTCATTGAAAAACATCATGGCAATATTTCGAAAGCAGCAAAGGAACTGGGCATTACCCGTACGGCGCTGTACCGGAGACTTAGTAAGTATGAGATATGACCCGTTGATGAGTAGTTCAATTTGTAAAATCACCATACAAAAGGCCTGGCCCCTTCCCGCCTGTGTTTGTCGAAGGGTGGAGAAGTGCCGGGGGATGAGGTTATGAACTTTAAAAATTACGACTGGAGTTTAATTGTGCGGATCGCATTGCTGTTCCTGACCATGAGCGGCGCTGCATTCTTATTGTCCAATGGCCTGTACCTGGTCATGGCTTCGGTACTGGTATTGATCGCCTTCCAGGTGACAGACCTCTACCGTTTTACCAATAAAAGCAAGGAAGAACTGGAGCAGTTCGTGGAATCCGTTCATTACCGTGACTTCTCCCGCCACTTCGATGAAAAAAATGCGCCGGTTGCCGTACAACCCATGCGTAAGGGATTCAACGAGATCAACAGCACATTCAAGATCATCAGCAAGGAAAGGGAAACCCAATACCAATACCTGCAAAAGATCCTGGAACTGGTTGACACCGGGATCATTTCATACGACAACAAGGACGGGGAAGTGATGTGGATGAATGAATCCTTTAAAAACCTGCTCAGCATCCCCTACCTTAAGACCATTCATTCACTGGAAAAAAGAGATGAAGCATTGTACCGGGAGATCACTTCACTGAAACCCGGGGAAAGTAAAGTATCGTCCATTACAACAGATAAGAATACATTAAAAGTGCTGCTTTCCGCCACGGCTTTTCAAACAGAAGGGAAAATCTATAAACTGATCGCCTTTCAAAACATCAATGAAGCACTGGATGAAACAGAATCAAAAGCATGGCAGAAATTACTGAGTGTGATGACCCATGAGATCATGAATTCAGTAGCCCCCATCTCTTCCCTGGCCGAAACACTTAAGAACAGGCTGCAGGCCTCCCTGAAAGAGCTGAATAATAATTCCGGTTCGCTCGACGACCTGGAACTGGGCATTGATACCATCAAACGGAGAAGTGAAGGCCTGCTGAAATTTGCAGAGACCTACCGCAACCTGAACAAGATCACCAACCCCAACCTGAAAAAGATCTATGTAAGGGATATGTTCGAGAACCTGCACCGCCTGATGCAACCGACCTTTGAACAGAAAAATATTGAGCTGGAGATCATCTTAAAAGATCCTGAACTTACCCTGGAAGCCGATACCGGCCTTATTGAGCAGGTATTGATCAACCTCATCTTAAACGCCGCCGAAGCAGTGAAAGAAGTGGCCAATCCACGGATACTGCTCTCCGCCTACATTACCAGCAACAACAAAGTGGTCATCAAAGTGGCCGATAACGGCATCGGTATCTCGCCCGATCTGATGGAAAAGATATTCATCCCCTTCTTCAGCACCCGCAAGACCGGCAGTGGCATCGGGCTTAGCCTGTGCAAACAGATCATGATGCTGCACAAGGGAAATATTAAAGTGCAGAGTATGCCGGGGGAGGGAACGGCATTTTTGCTCTTCTTCTAAAACACAGGTGTTAGTTGATTCAGCCGGCCCAAACAGGCAAACTGTTTACAGCCGGGAACCAGCATTTACATCACCGGCTTTACCAGTTCCGGTTCATTGGTAGAAACATTACAAACGATCTTCCATTCCCCATCTGCCTGTTTCTTAAAAATGGATACCCAGGCAAAATGCGTGGTCTCTTCCACAGGCTTGTCCGCTTCGTCCTTATAGGTGAGCACCACCAGCTTATCCACTACTATATAAGCCATCGAAGCATCTGCTGAAAACTCAATGACAGGCGGTTTTACGTCTTCCCACTTTTTGAATTCCACATTACCAAAATAATCCCTGATCCGCTTCCATGCTGAATCTGTTGATGTGGCTGAAATCTTTCCCCGGTTGACCGACAGCATATTCCCGGCGAACTGGCCCACAAATTGTTTTGCATCCTTGTTCAGGTGTGCATCTTGTTGCTCCTTATGCAGGGCCAGCAATTTTTTTGTTTCGGCCTCCAGATCAGGTTTGGAGCCGCAGCTTACAAGTTGTACAATAGCAAACAGCAGCAGGGAATAATATTTCATCAGGTTACTGTTCATTGTTCATAGATCTTTGCTGAAAGCCAGGGCTATTAAAACTGATCTTTATAAACTCAAAAGTAAATATTTTTTCACCCTGTCTGATCTCTACATGATAAGGCATTTGCAATTCCTGTACTTTTCTCCAGTTTGAAAAGCTGGTCTTAATGATTTCATTTACATCAGCAGGATTTTGAATATGAATAGCAGACAACAGTCCTGTCTCCAGATCAAAGAATAATAAACACGCATTGTTCAATTCATCCTTTGCTTTTACCCGGTAAGCCTTCACTCCACCCGTGTCGATCCTTTCCGGTTCTTCAAAATGGTGAAAACGTTTGTCAACTTCAAGAACTATATTCTGAAACGCATGGCCCCGAATCGAATATATCGATTCCCTGCTGAGCCGTTTTACCGGATCACCAGCCTGCATACCGGTGGCTTTATCTTTGATAACGGCTTCAAATGGCTCCGGGCCATAGCTATAGGTTTGTTTAAAATAAGCGTACCCTCCCCTGGCCGTATGCATCTCCGTTGTATATCTGCCTTTTGGCGACAGGCAGTTGGCCAATGAAATGATATTATTTATGTTGTCCCTGACCGCCTTGGTTCCAATAGCCTGCAAAGAAGCGGCTATAATATTTTCAGGGGTTTTCGGTTTCTGCCGCAGTTCACCTGTACAACTAATAAACAGCATACAGGCTGTCAATAAGAGTGATAATTTGCTGCATGTGCAGTTGTTGGGCAAAGCAACCATAATGGGTAACTTTTGTTAGTTATTTTGCTAGCTGTGAATAATTACCACAACCAAGATAGACATAAAAAAGCCCAAATCTTTACTGCAAAAGATTTAGGCTTGGTATCGGGAAAAACAATTATATCTAACCAGATTATACAGGATTTTATGGATTTTGCCAGTGTTTTTTAGAAACTGATCCCATTTTGCGGCACACTTTCGCAACTGCGGTCCCGGTCTCAGCCTGTGAAGCCATTTAAACAATAAAGCAATGGGAAAAAATCAACACTGTTCAGAACGCCTGCTGTAATTCTCCATACTGTCCTGTCCTTCAAAAAGCCAGGTTTGGGGTTTGTACAGTGAATAATATTCCCGCAAAATGGGTAAAAGGATTTCACTCAATGTAATCACCCTGTCTTTTTTGCCCTTGGCATGATTAACTGATATCTGCATTCTGTCGCTGTCAATATCGGTGATCTTTAAACGTATCACTTCGCTCACCTTTAAACCGGCACTGCAAGCAAGCAATAAAAGCGTACGGTGTTTCAGGTTTTCAACAGCAAGGATCCCGCTAACTATTTTTTCATCACTGATCACCTTGGGTAACTTTAATGCTTTTTTGAGCCTGGGAATCTCAAAATAAAATTTCTCCCTGTGTCCGGGTGGGGACGCTTTACATCCTTCTAGAGAATGGTAAAACATTCTTCAACCTGAGCTTTTAGCTGAAAAGGCGCTGTTGTTACCATAAAAGCTTTTGAATCCTTATCCAACCCAAAAGCCAGTTTTACATAAGTAATGAGCGGCACTTTTAGCCAGGTAACAAAACCAAATACAAAAAATAAAATACCGATAATAATAATGGCACCCCTAGTGCTTTTCAAATCATAATATTTGTTTAATAAAATTATTTCATTTACATTCTACTTACGGCTTTCATCATTCATAACAAACGTAAACATCCACTTTACTGGATTATTCCATTCACTTTTAAAAGTTCCTACCGGCGCCTTTATTAAAATAGTGTTCCACCCCTTTTGTAAATAAATATTTGCAGGCTCTCTGTTTTCATACCCTTCATTGGTTAAGGGTATTTCTAAATCTCCTTTTTGGCCAGCCCGTTTCCAATTGGGTGGAGAAATTAATTTTCCATTTATCCAAACTCTGCTGCTCTTATAATCCCACTCTCCAGCAGGTGGTGAATCAGTTGCATTAGCACGACCAATATTATTAAAACCAATCCAGAATTTCTTCATCCCTCCTTCGCTGCTCCATACTTTTCTTATTGCATAATAAGTAGAACTGTCCTGTTGATTATTAAGATGAGAGCCAATCATTGGATGCCAGAAATGCCGCAACCAGATAGTGCCTCCAAATACTGAAGGGTAATTTTTTAATTGTACTGTGTCGGCAAAAGAAGTTGCTTCGGGATAAAATACCGATTCTGTTTTTCCTTTATTATCAAATGGGCCAATCAGTTTCCATTCTATATCACTTTGCCGTACATAAGGAAAGGAACGGTTTTTAAAATAAAGCGCCCCATGCTCCAACAAACGGTTTTCAAACTCTACAAATGCGCTATACCGTTCATTGCCCGGTGAACTCATATCTGATAAATAGTTTTTCCATCCACCGCCCAGCCAGCATCTTTCAGAAAAGGTGAGCATAACCGGGTAAACTGCATTCATACTTATTAAATCATCTTCTTTACTTACCCTTCTGTCTGGCCAATTGCACAATATAGCGCCCAATTTATTTTCATCACCCCTTGCTACATCACAAACCTGGTGATTGAATGTGGCCACCACACCATCCAGCGGGTCGAAATGATTCAGGTATAAATGCCGTGAATCAATAGAAGTGTAATTACTCTTTGGAATCGTATTGCCAGTCCACATTTGCAGGGCAGTTCCCTCCGGCAGATTGCCGCCCGGGTCCCATGCCATCACTTTTTTATTAAGCGACTTCAATAGTTTTGCTATTTCAGGTAAATATTGTTTGTTAGTAATTTTCACTTCATCACCACCGATATGAACTATTTCAATATCTAATTCAGTGCTTAATTCCTTTATAATGTTTTTACAAATTATCAATCCGGAGTCGCTTTGCATATCCACCTTCATAGCCCTTGTGAAAGCGGCACTATGCCCAGGCATATCAATTTCCGGAATCAGTGTAATATACTTTTCCTTACAATAGGCTATCAGCTCCCTTATTTCATCCAGTGAATAATACTCACCGGGGTTACGCTGCATATATTTTGCATCTGTAAGTTGCGGATACATTTTACTTTGCAAACGCCATGCAATATCTTCTGTGAGATGAAAATGAAAGATGTTTAATTTATAAGCAGCCATTACATCTATCTGTTGCTTTAATTGGCTGATGGATTGAAAATTCCTTCCTACATCTATCATAAATCCACGCCAGGAAAATGCAGGCCAGTCAGTAATTTCACAGGCATCAATAAAACTACCGTCACGAAGCAGTTGTTTTAAAGTTTGAATACCATTAAATATTCCATGTGCAGTGTTGCCGGTAATAAGGATTGAACTATCCGTCGCCTCAAGTTTATATGCTTCTTTATTTTCCGGAGCCGCTTCAATTTTTGCTACCCGCAGCTCTATGTATTTTTCTAAGTCGGGCACTTTATCCTTTATATCTACATCCCAGCCTAAAGAATTTACAATTGCTTTCAATTGCCCCGATTCGTTTTCCAGCCCCTTTTGTGTTGCAATAATGGAGCTGCATTGATGAATCGGGAAAAAGCCTTTCTTCCATTTCAATTGTCGTGGTGCAGGTATGATGGACGGTTTTTCCTGTACACCATATACCTGTGGATAAATCAAATACTTCCACAACAAATATCCTGCCCCGGTAAGGTGCAGGCCATCGTTGCTGTACTTTTTTCCCAGTTTGCCCTCACTATTGCAGAAAAATGGATAGAGGTCAATAAAACTGTAATGATGTAATGGTGATTCCTTTAATAATCTTTCATTCACCTGTTTTATTTGTTCTGCTTTACTTGTATGACCGCCAAATTTTCCGAAAACGTTATTAACCGGCAGAATGCTTTGTACATATAATTTTGTAGCAGGGGTTACCTGCTTCAGATAATCAGCTACTGTTATAATGTTCTTTATTATACTATCCGGTGATATACCTCTTGCTAAATCATTTGTTCCAATCATCAGGAAAACTTTTGCCGGTTTGCGTTTTGCCACTTCGTCAATTCTTTTTATCACACCTGCAGAAATATCACCACTGATACCACGGTTCTTTATTTTTACATCATTAAACAATTCACCCCAATGCCCACCTTCGGTGATACTGTTGCCGATAAAAATTATATCTCCTTTTGTTTGGGGAAGTAATTGAAACAATGTCCACCGCTGGTGATAATAGGTATTGAACAAGGAATCATGCAAAACAGGCAGATTTACCTGTCCCATTACTGTAAGAGGCAGCATGATTAAGAACATCATACTATGTTTAGTAAATAACTTCATTCAGTTAATTTTTTATAAAAATCAATAAAATGATTTTTGTGACGCCACAAATCCGGTTGGCCTGATAATGGTAATAAATACATTCCCGTTACTAAGTTCATCCACTTCAAAGTCAATTCGCTGACCCGGTTTTATATCCGGCAGTTCATAAGCATTGCCAGAAGTATAATTATCCGCCTTATCCGATACATATAATTTATATCCTTTTACAACATGCTGGGGCAAGCCGATACTGCCAAAAATCAAAATATTCAACTTCCCTTTTTTCCAATTTCTTACACCCTGCACTTCTACCGGAGTTGAAAGCTCCCTCAAAACTTTCATAGAAGGTTTCGGTGTTCCATACATATCATACACACCATGGATCCTTCTTCTGAATTTATTTTTTTCTGAAGTGCCGGGATAATGGGTGCGGTAATCGGTCAAATCAAAATAGATTGCTCCTTCCACATACGGCTTACTTTCATAAATCCCCATGTGATAAATGAGGTCTTCCACTCTTCGTTCATCACCTCCTTTAAAGTTTGGTTCACACAAACCAAACTCCGAAATAAAGAATGGTTTGCCTGGATAACTCATGTGTACACTGTCGAGATAATGATTAATCTTTCCTGTTGGTATATCCCACCAGCTACCGCCGTATTCGTTCATCATTAAATAATCGCCATCGTTAGCAGCATCGGATACAAATTTTGGATTATTATAAAAGCCCTGTGTAAGCGTATTGCTTACATAAGCTGTATGGCGTGATGGGTCAAGCTCTCTTGACTTGCGCAACAAGTCTGCAATCATTGGCTTCATGTCATTATCCCTTGCTCTTAACTCATTGCCTACGCCCCATGAAAAAATGCTGGGATGATTATAAAGTGTTTTCACCATCACTTCCAATTGCTTCATGGCAATATTGCGAATGGTGTCATTGGCCGGGGTTTCAGGGCCCCACAATGGCAGTTCCTGTTGTACCAAAATTCCGTTACGGTCGCAAAAGTCGTAGAAAACATCACCCTGCTGAAAATGTTGGCGGCTGAAAATACAATTAACATCCTTCATCAATTTTCCCATGGCTATTATAACAGAATCAGTTTCTGCAAAACCATAATTTGGATTAGAACCGGCTGTCCATTCTACACCCATTAGCTTTATGTGTTCACCATTTAAAAATGTTTGTCCGTTTGTAAACTTCAATTCATGGAAACCCGTATTGGTTGAAATTTTATCAACTGCTTTATTCCCTATCATTACCGTTACATCAATGCGATACAAGTTTGGAAAATCAAAATGCCAGGGATGAATATTTGATAAAGTAAAACCTATTACTGCTTCGCCATTTTGCCATACAGGGGTTACTGATTTGTGCAACACAATATTTTTTGTTGGCTGGTTCTCTTCAGTGATTACAACATTAAATTGAATATTTTTTACTTCATCAAGGCCGAGTTTAATGTTTAATTTCCCTTCGTGGGTTGCAACATTCAAGCTTGGCGTGGCATGAATATAATTTACAGAAGGTTTATCACTTACTATCAATTGAGCTTTACGAATAATGCCTCCATCATTTGGCCAGTCGAATGAATTGCCAAAAGGCACTTTATTTTTTCCGTAATCATTGTTACAGGCAACCGTTATAACATTTTCCTTTCCATAATCCAGTTTGCCATTCAGGTTAATGATAAACTTATTGAAACCATCTCCAATATTTTCTGCCATTTTCTTTCCATTGATATAAACAAAGGAACTGTGATTGATGGCGCCAAATTCCAGCATTACATTTTTATTTTTCCAGTTGGCAGGGAGAGCCATTTTCTTCTGATACCAGCCCCATCCATAATGGTTCTGGTTTTCTTCTTCGATGTTCCAGGTATGCGGCAGATTAACAGAACGACTACCGGGCAATGATTTTGCAAACCAATTTTCAGCATTGCCTATTGCTTTTTTATCTATTGTAAATTGCCAATCTGTATTTACAGCAATAGTATCCCTTTGTGCGATAGAAGCAAAATGAGTGAAGATTAATATTAAAGAAAAGAAACTTTTCAGGAACATGATTTTTATTTAATTATTCAACAATTATTTCATCAGCGAAAATCCAACCCGGCTTTCCTTCACCATTGTGGCCGGGCGGGCAAAAGTTGTTCTTTGCAGTAATCCGTATAAATCTTGCAGTTTGTGCCGGAAATGATGTTTTAAAATCAACCTGTGCATTTTTTTCATTGATGCTGTTTAGGTTGTTCACAATTTGTATTTCTTCAAAATCAATTCCGTTAACCGATGTTTCAAACTTTACTGATTGCGGCAGAAATATCCAGTCGTTATAATTTTGCAAACAACCGAGTGAAATACTTTGAATGGTTTTCGCTTCTACTAAATCAATTGTTGCAAGTAAATCTTTCCCGCTGAAGCCGTGCCAGAATTTGCCAATTGCATTTGTTCCTCTTACTCCATCAGTGAGGGAATTGGGTCCATCAGCCATGTAGCTACGGCTTACGGGGTTAATGTAGGTTACATTTTTACCAATGCCCTTATGCATCGCAAAACTTTGCCGGGCCGCCTGCACACCCATGATGCGGCCATTCAGTACTGTTGATGCTTTTAGCAAGACAGATGAATTGATTTCGAAGGGAGCAGTATATTTATTAATGTTTAATGTGGGTTCTGTTCCATCAGTACTGTAAACAATCTCACTGTTCATGATTTCGGATGAAAGCGCCACAAAGAGTTTACCGTTTTGTGCAGCTGGCCTGATGCTTATGGTAAAATTTCCGGGGCAATAATGCAAGCCTTTTTGTCCATAAGCCCTAAGATGGTTTAGCAGTCGCTTATTAAAGCTGTTCCAGTTTCGGTTTTCCTTTGATGACCAAACCACTTCCGCAAGGGCGGGCATACGGGGCAATATCATGTATTCTACATGTTCTGCAGTAGTTATAAATTCGGTCCATACATTTGCCTGTGCCCCTAAAACATATTTTGCTTCTTCTGTATCCAATTCTTTGGGCACTGGTTCGTAATCATACACATTTTTCAATGTGTTCATTCCACCAATGGCTATCGGTTCGCCTTCCGGCCCAGCCTGGTAATGGTCAAAGTAGACCGGCTTGCCGGGTGTCATAATCACATCATGTTTCATTTTAGCTGCTTCAATACCACCGGCTTCGCCACGCCAGCTCATAACTGTTGCAGTTGGCGCTAAACCTCCTTCCAGAATTTCATCCCAGCCAATTATTTTTCTATGCTTACTGTTTACAAATATTTCTATGCGTTTGATAAAATAGCTCTGCAATTCCTCTTCATTTTTCAACCCTTCTTTTTTTATTCTAGCCTGGCACCTGTTACATTTTTTCCAGGGAGTTTTATCCACTTCATCGCCACCGATGTGAATGTATTGCGATGGAAACAAATCAATAACCTCAGTTAATACATTTTCTAAAAAATGAAACACCGAATCATTGCCTGCACAATAGTTGGATGACATGCCTGTATAATTGCCTCCTGTTAAAGGTAGCTGCGATTGCTGTGTGCAGCTCAAATGCGGATACGATGCAATGGCGCTGGCCACATGCCCCGGCAATTCTATTTCGGGAATGATGGCTACGTTTCGTTGCGCAGCATAAGTAATAATTTCTTTGATTTGCTCCTGCGTGTAATAGCCGCCATAGGTTGGCTTCTCATCCGGTTTTGCCTGCGGTCGGCTGCCCCAATTCTTATCGGTTTGGTCGACCCGCCATGCACCTGTTGCAGTAAGATCTGGATATTTCTTAATTTCAATCCGCCATCCCTGGTCATCCACCAGGTGCCAGTGAAATACATTCATCTTGTACGATGCAATTAAATCAATATATTCTTTTATCAACTCTGGCCCGAAGAAATGCCGGCTTACATCAAGGTGCATGCCCCGGTATTTAAACCTGGGATAATCGGTAATATTCATGCAGGGTATTTCAAGTTTTGCGTTGGTACGTATGGGGGGCAATGTTTGTAATAAAGATTGTATGCCATAAATAATACCTGCTGTGGTATTGGCTTTAATGGTAACACCTTTTGAAGTGATCTCCATCCTGTAACCTTCATCCCCAATCGTTGCCAGCTTTTCTATAGTCAACTGAATTGTTGTGGGCCGGGATATGTTGACAGACAAAACAAAACCTGCAATTTTTCTTATTTGCAGATTAAAAAAATCTACTACTTTTTTTAAATCCTTTTGCTGTGGGTTGTACTGAATGGTAGTATTACCGGTTAAAATAAAAATTCCGAGTTGTTGCTGTATGGATACCGGCTGCGGAATAATATTTATAGGTTGTTGTGCAATACCTGAAAAGGGAAGGCCCAAAAAAAGAAAAATGATTTTTTTCATTATAATTTTTTATGAATCATTAAAACGCTATTTCAAAAACTATATAGTGGGGTTTAAAAATGCCATCGTACAAATGCTTCCATCGCCTCATATTCAGCTAAGCCCAGCTTATTATACAACATTGCGGTTGCCCTGTTTCTGTCTTCCGCCCTTTGCCAAAACTCACGGTTATCGCTACCCTGAAATACCACACCATCTTTTTGAGACTGATGTTTAAATATGCCATATCGCTTTCTCAATACCTGATCCGGGCTCATTGGTACAGCCATTTCAATTGCGTCAATATCCCATTCGGCCCAGGCTCCTTTATAAAGCCATACCCAACAATCTTTCATAAAATCCAGGTTCTTTATTTTTTCAATGGCTGCAAAAATTCCATCCAGGCAAACTTTATGGGTGCCGTGTGGGTCTGCAAGGTCACCGGCTGCAAATATTTGATGGGGCTTTACTTGTTGTATTAATGATGCAATGATATTTACATCTTCTTCTCCTATAGGTTTCTTTTCAATTTTGCCTGTTTCATAAAAGGGCAGGTTTAAGAAATGCATATTGCTTTCCGGTAAGCCTACAAACCTGCAGGTGTTTTTGGCTTCCCCTTTTCTTATTAAGCCTTTTACAAAACGTAGCTCCAGCTCATCTATTTCACCACTTTTTTTCTCACTTAAAAATGAAAGTGAGTCCCTATATATATTAGTAGTTTCTGGTGAGCTAATCTGAAATTGCTCATTAAAATCTTTCATAAATTCAACAAAGCGAAAAGCTTCATCATCTGCTACTGCAATGTTTCCGCTTGTCTGATAAGCCACATGTACATCGTGGCCCTGGTCTGTTAACCGTTGAAATGTACCCCCCATCGAAATAATATCATCATCCGGGTGTGGGCTGAAAATCAGTACCCGTTTCTTTGAGGGTTTTGAACGTTCAGGGCGATGTTCATCATCTGCACCTGGTTTCCCGCCCGGCCAGCCAGTGATAGTATGCTGCAGCCCATTAAAAATATTAATGTTAATGTCATACGCATTACCATGCAAAGCCAATAAACTGCTCAATCCATTTTCATTGTAATCATTATTTGTCAGCTTCAATATTGGTTTGTCGCAGGTTAATCCAAGATGTATGACAGCTTTTTTAATTAGTTGTGGCGTCCAGTCAACCTCTTCAGTCAACCAGGGTGTTTTCCGTCTTGTAAGCAATGCTGCGGCAGCTTCGTCCAGAAAAATTGAAGTATTTTGATGTATCTGTAAATATGAGGCAGGAATAAATTCACTTACAGTACCTTCTACAGCCAGCTTTACCATGTCAGCTTTTTTTTCTCCCCATGCTATCAGCACTATTCTTTTTGCATTAAGGATTGTGCTTACACCCATTGTAATGGCTTTGCGGGGCACATTGGCCATTCCCGAAAATTCTGCTGCCGCATCAGAACGGGTAACCCTGTCGAGGGTAATTAAACGGGTTACAGAACTTATATGAGAACCTGGTTCATTAAAACCAATATGGCCGTTTCGGCCTACACCCAGTAATTGAAAATCAATGCCGCCTGCATCTTTTATTTTTTGCTCGTATTGCTCGCAATGATGTTTTATATCATCCAAACTTATATTGCCATCAGGTATGTAACAATTCTTCGGTTCAATATCAATGCAATCAAACAAATTCCCCTTCATAAAATGCCGGTAGCTCTGCAATGATGATGGAGACATGGGATAATATTCATCAAGGTTAAAACAAATTACATTTATAAAACTGAGGCCTTCCTGCCTGTGCATACGTATCAGCTCTTTATATATCTTCTTAGGAGTGGAGCCGGTGGCTAATCCCAACACAGCCATAGTGCCTTCCTGTTGTTTTGTACGAATGAGTTCAGCTATATCAACCGTAACAGTTTTACAAGCTCCATCGGCTTCATTGAATATTGTTACCGGAATTTTTTCAAAAGAGGCAATCTGTTCTGCTATTTGATAATTCGCTATCATGTTTTATTACATTATTTATCATTAATTATTATAAACTAAAATCCAGGCTTTACCAGGCAAGGATTCACTCCTGTTCTCTTTGAAGTTGTTGTGTAAATAAAATTATAGTTCATTGTACTTTTATTTTAAATGTTGATGCAGGAAGGTTCTCAGTATTTACAAGGTTGCCATTACTGAATGGTGTCCATCCATAGTACACATATTCTGGTTTTTGGTTTGTTGAAATCTTAACAGCCTTGTTTTCAAAAACTGCTTCCACTTCATTCTTTCCATCAAAAGAAAATCCCTTTAAAGGTTTTCCATCTGTTGTTCTTAATCCATTTGCCTCGTATAGAAAAGAAACAATCACTTTTCCTTTACGGTATTTTACTACTAATGGCAATGGGCCGGATGGAACAATTTTTTTATGATACGTTTTATTTAATGCCCATCTTGCCAATCGTTCACCAACCGTTTTTTTATTAGTAGGATGCACATCATTTTTTGCTCCAATATCGCTACAAACAGCCATGCCACTATGGGGAATCAGTTGAAGCATTTTCCTTTGTTCATCTCTGAACTGCGGCCAAAGATGTCCTTTGTATTTTACTGTATCAATAGATGAAAGCTGAACATAATAGAAAGGCAAGTCTGGATTTTTAAGTTTTTTCCGGTAATCATCAACCATCATTTTTGATAATGCTCCATATTCATTTACTCTTTCAATCTCCTGTGCATTGCTTTCGCCCTGGTAACAAACAATTCCTTTGATTGGCAGATTCAGTATTGGTACAATACCGGCTTCAAAAGCAAAACCCGGTTTAAAGGCATGATTGTTTCCATACACATTGTTCGGTACATTTTTTAAACTCCCAACATTTTGCTTCCCTCTTTCTCTTACCCAAACCGGCAGTGCATCATTCTCCAGCCAGTCTCCATGCACTTTATAAGAAAACTGTTTATTGCTTCCCAAAACATCAGTGCCGATGAATGTTTCAAGCGGTGCTCCCCCAATGGAAAAATTAATAAGGCCTACAGGTATTCCAGTTTCGTTCAAGATTTCTTTTCCGAAATAATAGGCAACGGCGCTCATTGTTTTAAAGGAACTGCTATCGCAGGTTTGCCAATGGCCGCTGTAAAATTTTTCAGCGGTAAGACGTCTTGCGATGGAATCAGAAAACAAAACATTGAAAGTATTTTTTCCCGCATAAACAGGGTTATACAGCCTTAGCAGTGGCTGATTGCTGTAATTCATTTCCTCCTTAAAATGCTTTTCCTTAAACATCGGCCACTCCATATTCGATTGCCCGATACAAAGCCATAGATCTCCCATCAGGATATTACTAATTTCAATTTTTTCCTCCCTGGTTCTTATTAAGGCTGATTGTGGATATATGCTGGCCTGTTGTGCTTTGAATGTTAGAGTCCAGCCCGAATCATGTTGAACAACAGTGGATTTTCTATCATTTGCAAATACCACTATCACTGTATCTCCTGGTTTGGCTTTACCCCATATGTTAACAGGCTCATTGCGTTGCAAAACCATATTATCAGAAAATATTTTTGCCAGCTGTAATTGTGAAAAACAAGGAACAGGAAAAAATGCAAGAATAAACAGCCAAATGAAATGCCATTTATTTTGTGAAGAGATATTTAAAAAAAGCATATTCATTCTTACTTACCGGCGGAAATTTTGTTATCAATAAACTCCCACTCCTTTACAAGCGAAGGCTGATGTTCTTTTTTCACTATCGCATCAAATTGTTTTAGCAGTTCCGGATATAGTGCCGCCACATTTGTTGTTTCATTTATGTCTGTTTCAAGGTTATACAGTTCCCACATGGCAAAAGGATTTTTTTTCAGATTTATCTTTACCGCTTTCCAATCTCCCATACGGATGGCCAATTGACCTCCTTTTTCGGGGTACTCAAAATATAGATACGTATGTTTTTTTTGCTTTTTGGTTTTCCCTGACAATTCCGGCAAAAAAGAAATGCCGTCGGTATTATCAACGTGTTGTTTTGTAATATCAGCCACTGTTGCAAAAAAATCATATTGTGTGCTTACCAAGCGGGATGTAGTTCCTGCTTTGATGCGTCCCGGCCACCTTACAATAAAAGGCATTCTTATGCCCCCTTCGTATAAATCCATTTTTAAACCTCTGAGCCCATCTACACTATTAAAATATTTTGCATTTACCCCTCCATTAAAAGTAGCGCCGTTATCGCTGCTGAACAGAATAAGGGTATTTTCATCAAGGCCCAATTGTTTTATTTTGGTCATTATTATACCTACCTGTGCATCCAGATAAGTGATCATAGCAGCGTAAGCAGATAGTGGGTATTTAGCTGAAGCATACCCTTGCTGGCCATAGTACGGCTTTTCATCAAATTGACCGACATATTTATTTATCCATTCATCAGGTGCCTGCAGCGATACATGGGGAAGAGTATATGGCAGATACAAAAAAAAAGGGTTGTTTTTATTTTTATCTATAAAATGCAAAGCTTTACCGGTCATTAATGCCGGTGCATAATCTTTGCCTTTAAAATAATCAAAATCTTTATCGGTAACATTTGCAGAATCTGATTTTTGTGCACATTTATAAAAGACTGATTCAATGTATCCCATTTATCATTTTCCCATAAATGAGTTGGGTAAAAATTATGGGCCTGTTTCTGGTCTAAATAACCATAGTAATAATCAAAACCATGTTTTAAGGGAGAACCTTCCGTGTTTCCCATTCCCAGTCCCCACTTACCTACAAGGGCTGTTTTGTAACCTTTTTGTTTTAGTAAATCAGCCACTGTAAATGCTTCGGATGGCAAGGGCATTTGTCCTCTCTCGGCGCTGTCAGCAAAGCCGCCCAGTTCATAATTGCCACGGATATAAGAATGCCCGGCATGTTTACCTGTCATAAGCATGGCCCTTGATGGTGCACAAACCGGCGCACTGCTGTAATGCTGCAAAAACCTGATTCCTTCTGCCGCCATTCTGTCGAGATTGGGTGTTTTAATTTTTTGCTGACCATAACACCATCTGTATTTGCAAATAATACTTGTGAAAAGGCCTTTTTTTTTTTTGGGAAAAAATCCTGCTAATATCACAAATAAAGTAATTTTCATTTTCCTTCTTTTGTATTTTAATTTATTTTAAATATTGTTCCAGTATTTGCATACAATACCATTCCTGCCGTGGTAAATGAAAAGGCCCTTTATACAAATTTCCTTTTGCCGGTTGCGCTAATGTACCATCCCGGTGCAGGTAACCAAACCATTCCCCGTTTTCTTTATCATGGAAATGTGAGTATGAATAATCATGTACCATCTTATGCCACTCAGCATATTTTTCATTGCCGGTCATTATATAAGCCAGCATTGTTGCAATGATTACTTCATTATGCGGCCACCACATTTTCATATCCTGCCAGTATTCCTGCACAGGTTTGTTATATACATCACGGAAATATAAAATGCCGCCATGTTCTTTATCCCATCCTCTTTCCCACATATAGTCCAGCATCCGGCAGCCCAAATCAATTAATCGCTTATCATTATTACGGTGCTTTGCCTCATGCAAAATAAACCAGGCACCTTCCATAGCATGTCCGGGATTTAAAGTTCTTCCATCAATATGGTCAATGATGCTTCCATCTGGAGCTACCTGCTCCATTACACATTTTATATCGTCTTTTACAAAATCTCTTTCTATTTCAGCCATCCATTTCTCTATCCATTCATCGCAGCGGGGGTCGCCAATTGTTTCTCTTAATTGTTGCGCCGTATTTATCATTATCATTGGCACACCAATACCTTTTGATGGTCTTGTACCAGTGAATTTTGATTGCAGCAGGCCGGGAGTAGTTGCATACTCAATACATTTTCCAAATACAAATCTTGCTTTTTTGGCTGCTTCTTCACTGCCACTGGCTTTTGCATAAGCCGCTGCTGCAATTACATAAAATGTTTCAGAGAAAAAATATCTTCTTTTGCGAATAGGTCTTCCATCTCTTGTTACATGAAAAAACATCTGCCCATCGGTATCAAAACAATGCTTGTTTAAAAAATCATACCCAAGCTTTGCTCCATCAAGCCATTCCTGTTTTTTTTCTACCGTATTGTATAGAGTGGACAGCATCCATGTTGCCCTGCCTTGTATCCATACGGCTTTATCATCATCAATCAATGAACCATCTGCATCTCTCATTAACAGAAACCCGCCGCATTCTTTATCAAAACAGCGGGGGAACCAAAACGGAACGGTGTCGCTCAGCAACTGGTTAGTATAAAATTCTTTTAGCGTTTCTAAGTCTTGTTTTTGATAACTCATTACTTCAGTTTGTTTTTATAATAATCATTTCAACTTTACGCTGATAAAAACTATTTGCCTGTAATTTTCTTTCTCATACAATACACCCACTTTGTTTTTATCCAACTCTACTATATCGGAATAGGCAGCAAAGTCCATTCTTTTATCCTTGTAAGGTTTTTCATTTTTAGCCAGCAGGATGTTTTTCTTCCAGGTTTTCCCTTCATCAAAACTTATGCGTAACGTAAGTTTGTCCCTGCTTGAGGTATCAGCCGCATTGCAAAAGACAAGAATGTTTTTCCCTTTTTTTGTACCTGTATTCAACAAACTTCCCTGGCAAACAGGGTCAGGAAGATTTTTATCAAAATAACTGGTGTCCCAGGTAGCGCCACCGTCGCTGCTGATGGAAACAATTCTTTGCCGGATATGCCCCCGCTGATTACGGCTGTTCATCATCAACCTGTCATTACTTAATTCGGCTGCGGTAGATTCATTACTTCCGGGAACATTTAAAGAAGTACCAAGATGAAATGTTTTGCCATGGTCATCCGTATAAAACCCATGAGCATCATAATCCATTGCCTGTTTTTGCGGCCCGCCTGCTGAATGATTTGCCGCCACAAAAATTCTTCCTTTGTACTTTCCCTTTTGAAATTGCATGGCATGGCCGGGTGTGTTGGCATAAGTCCGCCAGTCTTCCGGGAAATTATAAGCGGCGTTTAGCAGTATTTGTTTGGGGCGATGAACCTGCGTTGTTATATCAACTGCATTGCTCCATGTATGGCCGCCATCAACTGATGTTTTATACCATACCTGCTTATATCCTTTACCTTTTCTCACTTCTCCTTCATGATTATTGCCGGTATTATAAAACAAAAAAATCCGGCCATTGGGGTATGCAGGGTCTGTTAAATCAACCACAGGTGCAGGATTACCGGCTTGTAAAGTATCAAACTCAGCTACATGTTGCAAAGCACTCCATGTATTGCCGCCATCACCACTGCGTTTCAATACAATATTAATATCTCCAAAGTCTCCAGCATTATTAACACGACCTTCAGCAAATGCCAGCAACTCACCATTGGGCAGGGAAACGATGGCAGGGATGCGATATGATTTATGGCCTTCAGTACCCGATATAAAAACAGGGACAGTTTTGTATTGAGCAGTGCTACTAACCAAACTGAAAATCGCAATGATGAATAATGATGCAGCCTTCATTTATGATTGTGTTTAATCCTTGATTTATTTTATTATTTCACTAACCGGCACTTTTACATAATACAAATCCTTTGTACCCTCGTATAACAATCCAATAGTATTATCATCAATCTTTGTTAAACAGGAATAGCCGAAACACTTCTTTCATCAATCAGCAACTGATTTACCGGCAACCATGTTTGTCCTAAATCCAAACTTGCCTTGATGGTAATTTTTTCTCTGGGCGCAGCAGAAGTATTGGGGTTGCTGAAAAACAAAACATCTTTCAACGTTCCGTTTACATTCACTTTTGCTTTAATAAAGCTCCCCATACATACAGGGTCGGGCAATGTGTTGTAAGAAATGGAATGTTCTGTCCAGCTTGCGCCCATATTTGTAGTGGTAGCTACACTTCTAAAACTTCCCCGGTTGTCCCGCATGTTCAACATCAATGTACCGGGTGTTGTTTCCACCACCTGTGCTTCGGTGGTGTTTGATTTTGGGCCAAGGATTTTCCCTTTCCATGTACTGCCGTTATTATCGCTGTAAATAATAGTGGAGTAGGGAACATTGCCAGCCGTCCAGTATTGCGCTGCAAAAACCAATTTGCCATCCTGCATGGCAATACCATTGCCGGGGCCATTGAAAAATATTTTCCATGCCGGTTCTTTTATTTGCGGGGTTATGGTATATGGCGCAGACCAGGTAGCCCCATCATCTGTACTGCTTACTAATACAAACTGCCCGGTAGAATCCGGAGAAATGCCGCCTATAGAACCGGCAATAGAACGATTGCCTTTGCTCCATAATGCTGCAACAAATATTTTTTTTGTAACGGGGTCAAATAAAACAGCCGGGTCGCCAATGCCGTTGTTTTCATGAGGGGCGCCCATGTCCATAATTATTTTCATCGGCTGCCATGTTCTTCCACTGTCGGTGCTGCGGCTCATGCCCACATCAATATTGCCTGGTAAATCGCCACTACCGGTATAGCGTATATCATACACCGCAATTAATGTTCCCCTGTCTGTTTGCACTATACCGGGAATGCGGTAGGTGTTTACGCCATCATCACCTGCTTTTCTTACTGCCACACCGGCCCGTTTTGAATAAACAGAATTGTCCTGAGTAATTATAATTTCTTTTCCTTCTTCCGTAGTCAGCCTAGTGCAACGTAATTCAATTTTATTATCAATGCCTGCATTGTTTTTTAAAACAATGCTGGCCCAGATAAAACGGGTGCCGGGCTGCAAATTTAGTGTTACAGGTATACCCATTGCCGCAGCAGGAGAAACGGATGCAATGGATGGAATGGTAAAAACCGGGTCGGCCCCGGATGCATAAATGTTTATTTTATCCACCCCAGCAATGGCCTGCGTATTCAGTGTACACTGTAGCTTTCTTATTTTTTGTTCTGCATTGCCCGCAGGTATAGTAATAGCTACCCGTACAATGGGATTTTCTGCCAACCCACGCAACACAGGGATATCAGGCGAGTAAGAACTTGCCTGTACATTGCCGGCGGCGGTGGCGGAGAAGATTTTTTTGAACACTCAAAACTGCACATTGCAAGCAATAAAATACAGGCCCACATTTTAAACCGAACTGTTCCCATAAATTCTTTTTATACTTCAGTGAATTCTTTATTCTTTGGCCGCAGGAACAATAACTGGATAATTAAAGCCACTGCCACAATTCCTGCAAGCATGGCAAAATCTTTTCCCAACTTTCCGGCATCTGTTGATTTACCAAGCAGGTCGGTTATAAATGCTCCGGCAAATACACCAACCATATTCATCAATCCATAAGCAGTGGCCCTGTATTTTTTTGAAACAAACTGGCAAAGTATCGGCATGTTGTTGGCATCGAACATACCAAAGCCAAAACCAAAACAAAATGCCGAACCAATAACTGCAAATAAGGAATGACCAAAACCGATAAACAGTAATGCGGGAATGGTTAATCCCAAACCAATAGCACTTGTATAAATTCTGCCACGGATATTTTTCTGCACCCAACGGTCAGATAAAATTCCGCCGAAGATGACTCCCAAAAAAGATGATGCGGCAATAGTGATGGTGGATAATGGACCGGCTTTCGACATATCAATATTTAAGTTTTCGGCAAACAGTGTGGGCAGCCAGTTTTTTACTCCCCAACCGGGTAGGCTGGGTATGGCAAAATAGAAAAGTATTATCCAGAAGGAAATGTTTACAAACAAAACGCCAAGCCCTTTAAAAACTGATGATTTCTCTTTTACAATATCATCCGCTGTTTCAGTATATCTTTTTCCTTTAAAAATAAAATCAGCACGGCTGAATAAACGATACCGATGATGCCGAATGACTGAAATGTTTGCTGCCAGGAAAACTCTGCAGCTATGGTTGCACCAAAGCCGCCGAGGGCCTGGCCCATATACAAACCCGTCATGTGAATACCAACGGCCAGTGACCTTGTTTTATCAGAATGATAATCGGCAATGAGTGATAGCCCGGCAGGAATATATAACGCCTCACTTACACCCATTGCAGCACGCAGCCAATACAATTGGTCAAATGTTTTTGCATATCCCATTGCAAACGTAACAGCACTCCAAACAAACAAACTTCCTACGATTAACCATTTTCTGTTTATTCTGTCAGCAATGATGCCTGATACAGGACTCATAAATCCGTATATCCAGAGGAAGATTGCCATCAGATACCCGAAGTTGGTGGCTGATTGCAGTTCTGAAATATCCACCATCATGGTAGGCTTCATGGTGCTGAGCATTTGCCTGTCCATATAATTAAGCAATGCTACCACCCAAAGCAGCGCCACTACTATCCAGGGATATTTTTTTGATTGTATCATTTTGTTTGTTGCAAGATTTTTACTGATAAAATATTGGGTGTACGAACACCTGCTTTTATTTCACCGCTGGGTATCATCGCAATATTATCCCACCAGAAAGCAGTAGTGGTTACAGGTACAGGAAAGGGTATCGTTCCTGCAGTTTTGCATTTTCCTGTATTGATATTGTAAAGAAGAACTTCCTTACTGAATCCGGGATGTGCTTCGAGTAATTGAATTTTCTGTTGCGTTAACTGTTTTTTTTCTGCTTCGGTTTTGGCCTTACTGATATCTGCGTTAAAATTTTCCACTTTGCTAAAAGTGGTGCCTCTGTCGCCTCCAAACAACACGATACCAGCAGAACCGGCAGCTACCCCGGTTCCGGCTGATAATGTGTACAGTAAAGGTTCTAATTCATTCCATTGGTTTTTCAATGCGTTGTATTCATACACAGAATTATATAATTCGCTGATGCCCACAGGGGTTTTTCGCCGTCCCCCAAAAAGGTAAAGTTTCAAAATCCCATTTACTCGAGGTGCAACAAGCACAGCATGGGAAACCGGTTTAGGAACTGAGGCTAATTCTTTCCATCCTTCACCTGTATTGTTCAGGTCAATAGACCAACATTTATCTGAAACGCTATCGGTTGTTTCACCTCCTGCCACATAAACAATATTTTTATCGGAAACAGCAGATGCATTTGTAATAGCAACAGGAAGCTTGGGCAAACTTTTTACTACGGCAGATTTAATTTCATTATCCCATTGCATTAAAAACACTTTATCAGAAATACCTGCTTCATTTTCTCCGCCGGCATAAACAAGCCCTTTGGGTGTGGAGCAATTAGCGCTATAGGCTATATTTTCCGGTAATTTTAATTCAATGGCCAGTCGTGTAAACCGGGTACCATTTTTTTTATAAACATATATGTCACCGTAATACTTTTTTTTCCCTCCCTGCCAGGGCATACTGTCGGGGAAATTTGCCCCCCCGGCAACAAACATTTTGTTACCGCTTACACCGGTAACCGGGCCTGCAAAACCCAATGAAACTTGTTGTCCGCTATCCGCAGGCAGTTCAGCAGCTATTTCCCATTTCATAGAAATGCCAGTAGTTTTTTGTGCCATAACAGGTGCAGTTAAAAACATGAGTTTTGTAATTATAAATGGCAAGTATTGGTTCATTTATTATATCATATTTGAGCAACAGGTGTTTTAGAACAGAAATTACTGAACATAAGTTGTCCAACTTCTTTTTTGAATAACTCAAAATTATCAGCATCCATATTCTTTACAGGTAAACGAAATTCACCACAGTCTAACCCGATTAATTTCATATATGCTTTGCCAGTTGCAATGCCCCCATATTTGCCCAGCAACCGTATCATATCAATTGATTGCTGTTGCAATAATTGTGCTTTTTGCAAATCACCATCATTAAAAGCATCTATAAGATTATAGTACAAAGGCGCTGCATAGTTAAAGGTGCTGCCTACTGCTGCCTTTGCCCCTAATGATAAAGCAGGTAACATATTTTCATCCCTGCCCCACAGCATATCATACTTACCATTTTGAAAATGGATACAAGAAAGAAAATCCATAAAATCTTCATGAGTATATTTTATTCCGGCAAAATTTGGCACTTTACCATCAATGGCTTTTAATAAATCAAACATTGGAAAACCAACACCAGTTAATACAGGAATGTGGTAATAATAGAAAGGCATATCCGGTACTGCTGAAGCGACTTCATAACAGCATTGTGCCAGCATTTCTACATTGGCTGGTTTAAAGTAAAAAGGCGATGTAAAAGAAACCGCATTCAATCCAATTTCCCTGGCATGTAAGGCCAGTTCTTTGCAATCTGTCAGGCAGGTGCCGCCTAATAATGGCATTACAATAAAATCGGCATCGCCTTTTGTACAGGCAGCCCATGCTTCAGCCACTGCTTTTTTTTCATCCACCGACATGGAAACCCCCTCGCCGGTGGAGCCGCAAATAAAAGCCCCTATAACCCCATTTGCTTTAAGCATTTTGTAGTATGAAGGAATAAGGGATAGATTTAGTGAGCCATCCTTATACATCGGTGTAAATGGCGCTGCTATTAAGCCTTGTAATTGTGGAAATGCCATATTGTTATTTTGATATAGTAAGATAATAATTGAAGATAGAGTAATAAAAAACCGGGAGCAAGAATACTCCCGGTGATTGCTTGCTAACTGCTTATGCTATATGAAAATCATTATTATAACTTCCGTCATCAGGCTATTATCAAAACGCCGGATAACCTGGCGTTTGTGTCAATGCCCTGTTGTTTGTTAAAGAAGCCCTATCAATTGGCCAAAGCACTTTATAAGCTTCCGACGATAATACACTGGTGTGCTGGAATACATAACTATTGCCGAAACGGCGCAGGTCATGCCACCTTTTACCCTCAAAAATGAATTCAAACAAACGTTCCTGCAGAATAGCCTGCTTGGCATCCGCATCAATAACCTGATTAGGGAACCCAATAGTACCTGCAACATAATTGGCCCCAAATGCTCTTGCCCTTACTAAATTTATTTCTGTTGCCGGATTTTGGCCTGAAAGAACTTTTGCCTCAGCAATCAATAATAATAAGTCTGCATATCTGTAAATTGGATAATCATTACTGTATACCCTTATGCCGGCTACCTGCTCACCCTCAAATTTCTTAACAAAGCAACCTGCAATAACATACACTCCGGGGCTGGGCCTTGTGAAGGCCGATTGAATGGAGAACCATTTACGGGCATCGCTATTATTAAACTTTCTGAAAGTGGCCACCCTTACCGGGGCCCTTAACAAGCCGCCCCAGTTGTCTAAAGTAGGGCTGTTCATCTGCCTTGCATTTAATGAGTCATGAAAATTTGCAATCAATGAAGTTTGCGGATAAAATGTTCCGGAAAACGGTAGTGAGTTTTCAGCGTTCAGGTTACGAACAGCAAAGATAATTTCACTATTACCACGGCTGGTAACAGCAAATACATTTGCAAAATTTGCTTGCAAAGCAAGAGCAGGAATATTTGTTTGAATATCAGTTAAGGAATTAAGTGCCGTAGTGGCATCAGCGGCACCACCGCCATTTTGAGATGTCCATAAATACACTTCCGCCTTTAACATGAGTGTAGCAGCCTTGCTCCAGTAAGATTTTGTGTTGCGGAATGAATAGTCAGTGGCATAGCTGGAGACTGATTTATCAATGTCAGATTTTATTAAAACTATAACATCGGCCGCAGGTGAAGCAGGTTTCGCCAGATTTGCAAGATCCACATCTGTAAACAAACCTGTCCAAATTACAACATTACCCCAGGCACGGGTTAATTGAAAGTAATAGTATGCCCTCATACCATATGCAAGCCCGAGATAATAGTTTTTGTTGGCCGTACTTACTACAGCCGTTGAACTTAATTTATCAATCAGCAAATTTAATTGTGCTATGTTGCTATAAAAACCTCCAAAGCTACCTACTCCCGGGGCATCTAATGTTAGGTTTTGTTGCCAAAAACGCTCCAGTCCCTGTGTAGCTTCGCCGGTAAATGTACTTGCACTGCCGGGTTCTGTTCCGTAAATATCGGACCTTAATTCGCCCAATGCCTGAATAGATGATACATGGCTTCTGAACCGGGCATGAATACCCGACACAAATGCATCAAACTGATCTGCTGTTTTCCAATAACTGGCATCGCTGATACTGCTGATGGGCTCCAAATTCAGTTGCTTTTTACATGAAGTAAAAAAACCTGCTGTAGTAATGGTTATAGTGAGATAACATATTATTCGTTTCATAAATAAAATTTTTAAAGATTAAAAGGATACCTGTACCCCGAACACATATGATTTTGGCGTTGGATAGTTTCCTGCAAAAATTCCGTTTGATTTTGGCTCAGGTGAATTACCACTAAATTTGGTAATGTAAAACAGGTTATTAATGTTCATAAACAACCTTGCCTGCGACAGCACTCTTGTTTTTGACAAAAGTTTTTTTCCAAAATCATAAGACAGCGTAATTTCTCTGCAGGCTAAGTAATCACCTTTTTCATAAAATCTTGAATTGTTGCTTTGCAGAACCTGATTTGCATTATTGCCACGGGTATAGTTTTTCTTACCGGCAGGAGCGCCTACCTGGTCAGCAAAATAAACTTTTGGAATATCGTTCATAGAGTTATCGCCAGAAAAACCTTTCTTCTGCCAGTCAATATAATTGAAGGTACCCTGATAATTACCGAGTGTTCTTGTAACTAAATCATTGTACAGAATATGACCAACCGCAAAATCCCAGCGGGTATACAGGCTAAAGCCCTTAAACGAAAGTGTGGTAGAAAAACCTCCTGTAAACTTAGGGTTAATGTTTCCTACGTATACCTGGTCTCTAGAATCAATTGTGTCATTTTTATCTACGTCCATCCAGTTAACATCACCGGGGGTGATTTTACCTAAACCAGATGTAAGCCCGGGGCCGGAGATAAGTGCTACAGCATCGTACCTGGTATTAGCAACTGTAGCTATTTCAGCTGCATTTTGAAAAATAGATATTTGTTTATAGGCATATACAGCTCCAAGGGGCTGGCCTTCCTGTAATCCACTTACCCAAATAACTTTACCAGCCTTGGGGTCAAAAATTTGAAAACCTCCCTGCCGGTTATTTTCGTTACCATTGAAAGGCAGTTTAGTTATTTTGTTTTTTACAAATGCGATGTTGCCACTTACGTCTAAGTTAATTCCGCTTTTAGTTTTTAAGATATTTGCGTTAACCGTAAATTCGTAACCTTTATTTTCCAGTTCACCATTATTTGTAGTAATACCACCAAAGCCGGTATAAGCGGGAAGCACCAGGCTTTGTAAAATATCGCTGTTAAGCCTTTTGAAGTAATCAAAAATTATTGTAACCTTATTTTTCAATATACCAATGTCCAGTCCTATATCTGTTGTGGTGCTTTTTTCCCAGGTTAATTTTGGATTAACCGGCAGTGTATTTAGAAATCCCAAGCCACCGTTATAATTGCCTTGTGAGCCGTAACCACCTTGCACATCATAATTACCAATGCCGGAAGCATTTCCATTTACACCATAGCTTATACGTGGCTTAATGGAAGAAACTACGTTTGCAACAGCTGACCCTTTATAAAATTTTTCATTGTGCAAGTTCCAACCCACTGAAATGCCCGGAAAAAATCCCCATCTCACTTTTTCTGCCAGGCTGGATATACCGTCTGCTCTGTGGACAAAAGTGAGTAAATAACGGTTGTCATAGTTGTAATTTATCCTGCTGAAGTTGGAGATAATCCTGAATTGAGATTTACTGCTGAAGTTACTGCCAGGTGCAAAAACAGTAGAAGCATTGACGGTTGTAATATCATCTGTTGGGGCGCCGGTACCGGAAACCTGTGTACTTAAAGATTTCTGACCAAATGATTCAGCGCCAATCATTGCTTCAATATTATGTTTCCTTCCAATGGATTTTGTATAATTGATAATGCCATTAAATGTTTTTTGTACGGTTCTTCCAAATGAAGCAAATGCAGGCCTTGTAGTATTAAACCCTTGCGGATTGGTATAGAGTTGTCCGTAAGTCTGTGTTGCTTTTGTAAAGCCGTCATTCACATTTTCAAACAGGTAAATATTACCAGAGAGTTTTACAAAAAGGTTTTTCATAATGTCGTACTTCACAAAGGCATTACCAGTAATCCTATTAACTTCATTGTTTCTTATGTTTTTATTCAACCAATATAATGGGTTGCCGTCTGTAATACCATTTCCAGGATTAGGAATAGTTTTTGCAGAATCAAGCCAGGGGTTCATCGTTGGCCAAAGTCCAATATTTCTGTAAAGTGTATTAATTTCTCCTCCTATTACCCCAAATTGAGAAGAAGTGGAGAATGTGGCCCCTGAGCCAACTTCCAGGTTTGGCTTAACCTTGTAAGAGCCATTAATGTTTCCTGAAAACCGCTTATAGTCCGAGCCTACTATTATTCCTGTTTCTTTATAATAATCAAAGCTGGCAAAATATTTTCCCCTGTCGTTACCCCCTGTTACATTTACATAGTGGTCATCTGTATTACTATTCCTGAATACCAGGTCAGCAACTTCACCACCATGGTCCTTAAAAATGATTGTACCGCCATAAGGGTCACCAACGGTATCCCATCCACTATTGAGAAGGTAAGCATTGGAGGCATCATACTTTCTGATGTCGAACAAGTTAAAATCTGCAATACCTGTGCCGGAGGGTACCCCCGGCCCTGTTGGTAAACCATATCCTCTTGATTGATTAACTGCTGTAAGTGATCTTTGGCTATTGAAATTTCCCAACCGGTTATAATAGATATAATCTTTTGCACTCAGGTAGTTATAATCTTCTCTGTTTCTATTTAAACCTTTTACATATTTATATGATACTTGTGCCGTTCCAGATTTTCCCTGTTTTGTGGTAATAAGTATCACACCATTTGTAGCCCTTGTCCCATAAATTGCTGTTGAAGCCGCATCTTTCAATAATTCAATAGATGCGATATCGTCACTTGGTATATCATTGAGTGAACGTATTATTCCATCAACTACTACTAATGGCGAGACATCACTGCTGATGGTAGAATAGCCCCTCAAAAGAATTGAAGGAGCCCCCCCGGGTGTTCCTGAATTATTCACTACTCTTATACCGGCTATGGAACCTTGCAGAGCCGTAGCAACATTTGACCTTGGGGCATTTTTAAGCACAGCATTATCAAGCTTGCTAATCGAGCTTGTAAGATTTCGTCTTGATTGTGTACCATACCCGACAACAACAACCTCACCGAGATTGGATGCTTCCGTTTTCATAGAAAGTGAAACATTGGATGAAGTACCGACAGTAACTTCTTGAGAAGTAAATCCTGTAAATGAAAAAACTAATACATCCCCCTGCGATGCGTCAATGGAAAATTCACCATTGCTGTTTGTTTGTGTACCAGTATTTTTTCCTTTTACAATAATGTTCACGCCCGATAATGGCTTATTATCCTCATCAGAGGTAATCTTACCGGAAATTTTTTGAGTTTGCGACCAAACAGTCGCTGATAGGAGAATGCAGGCTATCGAAAGCGAGACTCTCATAATTGCAGATTTCATAACAGCAGTTTTTATCGTTAATTGTATTATGTATGACATAATAAAGATAATGGTATATCCTGACCTTAGCCAAATATTTCATAAAAAAGTTATTAACATTATGAAAATCAAATATTAGAAAGAGGCTTTACTAAAAATAAAAAATCATATCTTTAGTATTAAGTAATACATATTTTATGACAACTGAGATGCTTACAGAAACATTTAAGTCCATAGAAAATACCAGTCTTGTTGACAGAGTGGAGTCGAACCTGGTGCAGCTCTTACAACAGCAAAAGTTGAAAATCGGGGATTCTATACCAACTGAACTGGAACTTGCCGAAAGGCTTGGCGTAAGCCGTACTGTAATAAGAGAAGCCTTGCTCCGGCTTAGGATGATGGGGCTGATTGAATCAAAAAAGAAAAAAGGCGCTGTTATTACCAGCCCTGATTTATTTGGTAATATGAGCAAGAGCATGAATCCTCATATTCTTACGCCTGAAACATTGAGGGAAGTATTTGAAATACGGTTAGTGCTGGAAATAGGAATGGCTGATTTGCTTTTTCATCGCATTACAAAAGAGGATATTAAAGCCCTGCATGAAATTGTGGACGACGAACCCCCGGCAACTCAATATCATCTATTTAATATTGAGCATGAAATTGCCTTTCACGGTAAACTGTATGAGATAACTGGTAATGAAACCATGAAAAAATTCCAGAAAATGTTATTGCCCGTTTTTGATTATGTACATAACAGCGGATTATTAAAAAAACAGCCTTTGTTAAAAATGTTTGTTTCCCATAAAGAGCTAGTGGATATTCTGGAGGATGGGACTCCCGAGCAATTTAGAAATGGTATGAGAGACCATCTTGAGAACCATTTTGCCAGGATATTCGATTTACCATAGTTTGTGCCACGGCGCTGCTTTACCAGTTGCTAACCATATAAATATAAAATTGCTGACAAAATAATACTGATACTTACAATACCTTATTTTCGCTTCTTTCTCTGCATGTGATTTGATGTTTTTTCTGTTGCAGTTGATGTACATTCATCTGCTGAAAAAACATTAAATCAGATGCAGATGCCCCGGCCCCATTGGCTACGACCATTATGGCCCAAGGGTAAGGGATGGGAATTTTATAAGCAAAAACAAAGAATCATAATAAATGAAACCGGGAAGTTATTAAAAGAGGCCCTGGCAAAGGAAGCTATCCGGGCTTTTCAGTGATGTACAAATAATATCAAAATTGGCTGCCAGTGGATTCAATATCGAATCAAAAAAGGTAAGTGCCCTGTGGCGGAATCCATTTTACTGTGACATCAATACTAACAAACTGGCAGAAGAGCCTGTAAAAGGCAACAGGGAGCCAATTGTATCCATTGATGACTTTATGAGGGTACAACAAATCTTACAAAAAAATCCATCAGGGTACCAGCATAAAAAAGAAGTTGATGACAGACCACTGACCCGCTTGCTCCGCTGTGATATTTGTGACTGCTTTATGGTAGTTTATAAAAACAATCAAAAGAACCTGCATTATTACAGGTGTTTAAAATGCAACGGGGTTAGCCTCTGTGCCAAAACTTCCCCAACTTCAAAAAAGAAAAGTGCTGAACAGCTATTCCTGGAGTTACTTAATCAATTTGAAGCACCTGGTAAAATAGCCTCCTTGATTGAAATACAACTAACAAAACTATTTGCCAATTATAACGCTGAAAATTTTAATACTTCGAAACAACTTGAAACCCAATTAGCAACTACTCAAAGCCAGATAAAACAGTTAAAAATCAGATTTGGACTGGGACAAATTGATAAAGAAACGCATGAACTTACCAAACAGCACCTTACTGAACAACTACTTGAAATCACCAAAGCATTGAATAACAGGAAAGTGACAATATCTAACCTGGAAAACCTGCTTTCAAATTCTCTGAAAAAACTTGAAAACATCAGTAAAATATGGACTTCCAGCAATCTTGAGGAAAAACGTAGATCACATAAAACATTGTTTCCGGATGGTATTTTTTATGATGCCAAAAATCATCAATATCTAACCAGAAATGTTAACAAATTTCTTGAATTAGTGTCCTCAATTTCAGCTATTTGTGAGCAAAAAAATAACGGGAACTTTCAAAATTTTATTGAAAATTCCCGTCCTGTATCGGGGAGCAGACTTGAACTGCCGACCTTCGGGTTATGAATCCGATGCTCTAACCAGCTGAGCTACCCCGACAAATACTTATAAGTTTTATTTCTCAGCAGACTTCAACTGCTGTCCGCCAATTGGCGGATATGAACCCGATGCTCTAACCATCCGACAACCGGCGGATACCCCGACAAATACTTATAAGTTTTATTTCTCAGCAGACTTCAACTGCTGTCCGCCAATTGGCGGATATGAACCCGATGCTCTAACCATCCGACAACCGGCGGATACCCCGACAAACATTTTTAAGTTTTATTTCTCAGCAGACTTCAACTGCTGTCCGCCAATTGGCGGATATGAATCCGATGCTCTAACCATCCGATAACCGGCGGATACCCCGACAAATACTTATAAGTTTTATTTCTCAGCAGACTTCAACTGCTGTCCGCCAATTGGCGGATATGAATCCGATGCTCTAACCATCCGATAACCGGCGGATACCCCGACAAATACTTATAAGTTTTATTTCTCAGCAGACTTCAACTGCTGTCAAACGGGGTGCAAATATAGTCCATTTCAACAAAATTCCGGCTCTTAAGCACTCAGAAGTTGTTCGATCCGCTTAGACAGTTTTTCAGCACCGGGCAACATGGCCTGCTCCAGTATCGTATTCATGGGCACGGCCGGTAAATTCATGGCGCCCAGCACCTCCACCGGGGCATCCAGCCATTGAAAACAGGTTTTTGAGATCCGGCCTGCCAGCGCTTCTGAAAAAGAATTGTCCTGTTGTTCCTCGGTAAGTACCAGGCATTTTCCATGCTTTTTCACGGTTGCAAAAACAAGTTCCTCGTCTAATGGGAACAACGTGCGCAGGTCAATGATCTCAACCCGGCCGGGGAAATTCTTAGCGGCTGCTTTTGCCCAGTAAACTCCCATTCCGTATGTGATCACGCAACAGCTTTCACCGTCTTCCACGCAATCATCATCTGCGGGTAATACAATATTTCCTTTACCTAATGGAATGATATAATCCCGGGAGGGTTCAATGGTCTTTGCGTCTTCTGTGCCAGGCACTTTGCTCCAGTAAAGTCCTTTGTGCTCCAGCATCACCACCGGGTTGGGATCGAGGAACGCCGCTTTTAAAAGTCCCTTCATATCGGCCGCATTGCTGGGGTAAACGATCTTGATGCCTTTGATGGAAAGCAAGGTGGTTTCCACGCAACCGCTGTGATAAGGACCGCCGCCGCCATAAGCGCCTACCGGTACCCGTATCAATGTCTGTACCGGGAATTTCCCGCAACTGAGATAACAGCTTTTTGAGATCTCTGTTACCAGCTGATTCAGGCCTGGGTAAATATAATCTCCAAACTGAACTTCCACGATAGGTTTCAGGCCGGTTGCACACATGCCAACCGTAGACCCGATGATATATGCTTCCTGTATGGCGGTATTAAAAACCCGGTGGTCGCCAAACTGTTCGGCAAGGGTAGCTGCTTCCCGGAAAACGCCGCCCAGCCTTCTGCCTACATCCTGCCCGTACAAAAGCGCTTCGGGAAAATCCTCCATGATCTCGCGTATGGCAAATAATGCCGCATCCACCATCAAAACTTTTTCTTTACCGGTCCCGATAGCTATCGGGATTCTCTCTCCCTGTTCATCGGTGATACCCGTAGGCACAAAAACATGGTTACCGACCGTTGCGGGATCAGGTTCGGGTGCGGCAACAGCTCCCTGGAAATGATGCGCCACTTCTTTTGCCGCTTCTTCTTCTATATGAACAAGGTGTTCCTCATCAATACCCATCTCCTGTAATTTTTTGCGGAGTTTTGGGCCGGGATCATCTGCCGAATGTTTGGCCAGGTCTTCATCCGTTCGGTAAAATTCTTTCCGTACGCCGCTGGTGTGATGCCCAAGCAAAGGAACCCTTGCATGCACCAAAAACGGATGCCGTTCCCTCCTCACTTCCTCTACCACATTTTTCATCACATCATAACTCTGTAAAAAATCACTGCCGTCAATACTGATGCGTTTTATACCCTTGAAACCCTTTACCATTTCATTGGCATTGGTGGTCCTTGCTTCCTCCGACGTAACACTGATGCCCCAGCCATTATCCTGCACCAGGTAAATAACAGGCAACTGGTGCAATGCGGCAAACTGGAATGCTTCACTCACTTCCCCCTCCGTAACCGATGCATCGCCCAGTGAACAGATGACAACCGGTGGTTCCCCGTTGGCACCCCTTTTCAGTTTATCCGACTGTATTTTTTCCAGGAATTTCACTCCCTGCGCAATCCCGGTGGTGGGGATGGCCTGCATTCCGGTGGCGCTGCTCTGGTGGATGATGGTGGGCTTATCTTCTCCCCGGTAATTGGGATGAGAATAATATTCCCGGCCACCGGTAAATATATCATTGCCTTTGGCAAGCAACTGCAGCATCAGTTCATAAGGAGAAAACCCAAGCCCGAGCAATAAACTTTCATCCCGGTAATAAGGACTTACAAAATCACAGGGCAGCAACTGAAAGGCGGTGGCCAGTTGAATGGCTTCATGTCCACGACTGGTGGAATGCACATACCTGCAAATGGGCCTGTTATCTTCATAGGTGGTGGCCATGGCCTTTGCCTGGCACATCAACCGGTAAGCCCTTAATAAAATATCCTTGTCGGTCATTTAATACAGCAGCATCGAAGATGAAAAAATAGACCTGCTTGACGGCAGGCAGGTTCGGTCAAAGGTATAAAATAAAAAATCGCTGATGCGTGAACAGCGATATAGGAAGCATTTAAATTCCGTAAAGCCCTATTTTACTTCTATGTTCAGCATGCACTGGTTATCGATAAATCCTTCCAGTACGTCTCCCACCACGGCTTCGCCAACACCTGCCGGGGTACCGGTAAAGATGAGGTCGCCGATATTCAGAGAAAAATAATTGGAGATGTTCTCAATGATCTTTTCAAAGCTGAAGATCATTTGCGAAGAATTGGCTTTCTGCACCAGTTCCTTGTTCTTTAATAACGAAAAATTAATGCTTTTCCGGTTGAAATCGGGTGTCAGTTCAATGAATTTTCCCAGCACGGCGGAGTTATCGAATGCTTTTGCCTTTTCCCAGGGAAGGCCTTTCTTTTTCAGCTCATCCTGGATGTCACGGGCGGTAAAATCAATGCCAACCGTTACGGCATCGTAATAATTGGGCGCATGCTTTTCCTGTATGTATTTACCGTTCTTGCAAACCCTCAATACGATCTCACATTCATAATGCAGTTCATTGGTAAATTCAGGATAATAAAATGGGGTATGGCTTTGAAGAAGCGCACTCTTGGGTTTCATGAACAAAACCGGCTCATCCGGAATATCATTACCGAGTTCTTTTGCGTGATCAGCATAATTTCGGCCTACACAAATAATCTTCATTGCACGTTTTTTTTAAGGTATTGCGGTTCAGGCACGAATATAGACAAATAGCATAAAAAAAACAATTATGTGGAAGAAAGCCATCCACAGTCCTTTTTAAAGTTTTACGGATATATTATTATATAATGTCATTGACTGTTCGATGCCAACGGCTACAAAACTTTCGATGATCTCGATGCATTTTTCTATTTTCAGCCTTACCATGGGCTCTTCTTCCTTAAGCCATTTACCCAGCACAAATTCTGCCTGCATACCCCTCGGGTACTGGTCCCCGATGCCAAACCTGAGTTTGGGGTATTTATCCGTACCCAGGATATTCTGTATATCCTTGAGCCCATTATGGCCGGCGTCTGAGCCACCGGGCCGGAGCCTGATCTTATCCAAAGGCAGGGCAATATCATCCACAATGGTCAGGGTGTTTTCCAGCGGCAGTTTTGTCTTATCCAGCCAGTACTTAAAAGCCCGTCCGCTCAGGTTCATGTAGGTGGTGGGACAAATGCATACCAGGTTCTTCCCCTTGAACTTTACCTCCGCCTTATAGGCCAGGCGGTCAACCTCAAAACTGCCTTTGTGTTTCATCACAAATGCATTCACTACATCAAAACCAATATTATGACGGGTATTTGCATACTCGGACCCGATATTGCCCAGGCCAACAATGAGAAATTTAGACATATAAACGTGCGTAGTGAGACGTGAGCAGTGAGTAGCGAAGCGTAAGACCCGAGGCATGAGGGTAGAACAATTCTAAACTCAAGACTCACGATTCACGACTGACGACTCCCGACTCACGGTTTAATTTAATGTATCCAGCATCTGCTGCAGGTCTGCTTCTGTTTTTACCAATACATCCCTTGCCTTGCTTCCCTGGTTGCCTCCTACTATTCCTGCCGCTTCCAGTTGATCCATCAACCGGCCGGCCCGGTTATAGCCCAGTTTCATGCGGCGTTGCAGTAAGGAAGTACTTCCTACCTGGCTGGCAACGATCAGCCGGGCGGCATCTTCAAACAAGGGGTCTTTATCGCCCAGGTCAAAATCCTTCCCCTCCATCTCTTTCTCATCAATATACTCCGGCAATAAGAATGCCTGCGGATAACCGCGTTGCTGACCAATGAAGTCAACGATCTTATCCACTTCGGGGGTATCCACAAAGGCACATTGTAACCGGACGATGTCGCCATTATAGCTGATGAGCATATCGCCCTTGCCGATCAATTGTTCAGCGCCGCCGGTATCCAGGATGGTACGGCTGTCGATCTTACTGCTCACTTTAAAAGCAATACGGGCGGGGAAGTTTGCCTTAATGGTACCGGTAATGATATTTACCGAAGGCCGTTGCGTGGCAATGATCAGGTGAATCCCCACTGCCCTCGCCAGCTGTGCCAGGCGGGCTATCGGCATTTCAATTTCCTTACCGGCGGTCATGATCAGGTCGGCAAATTCATCCACCACCAAAACAATAAAAGGCAGGTACTGGTGCCCTTTTTCAGGATTCAGTTTCCGGGCTACAAATTTTTCATTGTACTCCCGGATATTGCGGCAACCGGCTTCTTTCAACAGGTCATACCGGTTGTCCATCTCAATGCAGAGTGCATTGAGGGTATGCACCACTTTTTTTGTATCGGTGATGATGGCATCTTCCTCGCCGGGCAGTTTTGCCAAAAAGTGATTTTCGATCGTCTTGTAAATACTCAGCTCCACTTTCTTCGGATCCACCAGGACAAATTTCAGTTGCGAAGGATGTTTTTTATACAACAGCGAAACCAGGATGGCATTCAATCCAACCGATTTTCCCTGGCCGGTGGCGCCTGCCATCAGCAGGTGCGGCATGGTAGTGAGATCAACAATAAAATTCTCATTATCGATCTTTTTACCGATGGCAATGGGAAGAGAGAAATTATTTTTCTGGAATTTCTCGGAGGACAGCAGGGTTTTCATGCTCACCACTGTCTTCTTGGCATTCGGCACTTCAATACCGATGGTGCCTTTACCGGGTATGGGCGCAATGATGCGGATGCCCAATGCCGCCAGGCTCAGTGCAATATCATCTTCCAGGTTCTTGATCCGGGAGATTCGTACGCCGGCCGCCGGAATGATCTCATACAAGGTAACCGTTGGCCCAACGGTGGCATAGATCTTCTGTATCTGGATGTCGTAGTTCTTCAGTGTGTTGATGATCTGGTTCTTGTTATTCTCCAGTTCATTGGCATCCTGCACGATCTTATCACTGCCATGATTTTCCAGGAGGTCAAGCACCGGGTATTTATAATCCCGCAGGTCCAGCACAGGATCATAGGGCTTGGAGGACGGGAGTTTTGCAGCTGCCGGCGCTGCTGCCTCTTCTGCATGCTTTTCCGGCACTGTTTTGATCTCCAGCGGAAGGTCGCTTACAACAGGCACCGCTTTAACAGGGATCACCGGTTCTTTTATGACAGGCTCTTCCGGCACTACCGGTCTTATTTCCGGTTCTTCTTTTTCAACCACATTCAGATCGTGCTGTGGCCCTTTGTCGCCCGACTGCAGGATATCCAGCATGGCACCATTGCCCTTTAATGAATTGCCGGATGAAGGAACGGGTTCTTCTGTTCCCTTCCACTCTACTTTTTCTGAAATGATCTCCGCAACTGGTTCCGTATTTTCTTCCGGGGCAAGGGCTGCTTTTTTCGATGGCAGTTTAAATACCGGGTTGAACCGCCAGATAATATATGACAGTACAGCCACGGATAAGATGGCGATGGTACCGATCTTGCCAACGGTCACATACATCCAGTCCCGCATCATGTCACCGGCTGCGCCCCCATACGGGAATGCCTTGCCCTGGAAGATAACCGCGGCCGCCACGCTGATAACGGGTAAACCAAGTATGAGGTATTTGATATTCTTGCCAATGGAAAAGACCTTCTTCCCGAAGAACAGGTTAATGCCGATCACAAAGAATGTACTGCAGATGAGATAAGAAGCGATGCCGAAACCATGACGGACGAATATTTCCGAGATGAAAGCGCCGAAAGTGCCCAGCAGGTTCTGCACTTTGATGTCGTTGGCAAGCAGCATGCGGTAGCTGAACTTGTCCTGGTCGTCCCCCCAGGTAAATAAATACGATGTAAAAGCTATGAAAAAAAGAAAAGCAAAAAGCAGCAAAATACTGCCGGCAATCTTATGCGTACGTTCGTCCTTAAGTAATTGTTTTACCTCTACGGTCTCTTCTTTTTCCTGTTTCATCTGCTCAGGATCTGCAGGTTTTGTCCTGGAGGATTTAAGTTTATTCGCCATCGGCAACAAAGATATAGAAAACCCCCTGCTTGAAATACAGGCAAAAAAGCATAGCCCGGGAATAAACGTTATCATTGAATTTATGTAGGTTTGATAAAACATCCAACCGGTGAAACGTTTACCTGCCCTGTTGCTTTTTGGTTTCGCAGCCGTATGCTGTAAGGCACAGGCACTGAAAGATTCCGTTCCTGTTGAGATCACCTCAGTTCCGGGAGACAGCAGCCTGCTTGCCGGTACCTGGTTGTTCATCGACAGCAGCGCTTCCCTTTCCGCATCCGAAGTACTGCAAAAGGATTTTTTTCCGCTGCGTGAATTCAGGGGAAGAAGAAAAATACCGGCAGGAATGGTCCCTTATCATTTTTTCCTGAAGGTATTGGTCAGTAATGGCAGCGGAACGGAAAGATCGGCTTACATATACCCCGGTTCTTATTTTGCTGAGATAGAACTTTATAAAACAAACCGGCAGCCATTAACACCGGAAGAAGGCGGGAACATTACCGGCTATAAAAAACTCACCCTTTCCCCCGGGGAGCAATGCTATATACTGCTGCGCCTGAAAATGCTGAAAAATGATTTCAATGGAATCAACCCCCGGCTGGTAAGCATGCATTTTGTTGATGACTTCAGGGCCTATTCCCTGGCATACAGGAGTGATATCCAGATATTGGGTATGGTAATGAGTGGCGTGGTGCTGATGATGATACTGTTCATGCTGACCAATTTCGTGATCAGCCCCCGGCCGGAATTCCTTTACAATGCACTGTATTCGCTGTGCATGTTCTTTCTCATGTTCTTCAATTCCTTTCTTGCCAGGAAGACCAGCCTGTTTGCAAATTTCTATTACAGCTACTTCGATTTCTTTCTGCTGGTGACCGGTGTCATATTTTATATCAGTTTCACCCGTAAATTCATCAACACCAAACAGAACTATACGCTTCTTGATAAGATCTTACGGTACGGAGAGTATTTTGTACTCTTCCTGCTGGGCATTTATACCTATTTCAATTTCTTTACCGGCACATACCTGCCCCAGTTCTACCTGGAGAACATCATGAAATTCCTGATACTGGCCATCGGGGTTGCCTTTATTTATTTTGCTGCAAAACAAAAAGACCGCCTGCTTAATTACCTGGCAGCAGGCAATGCCATGCTGGTGATCTTCTCTGCCATTTCCCTGGGGATACTGATTCTCAATGTCCGGCACAATTCCGTTTTCTCCAATTCATTATCCTATTACTATACAGGCATTGTTCTTGAACTGGTATTTTTTCTGCTGGGCCTCACGTATAAGAACCGGAATGAGCTCATCCAGGGGATCAAAGAACAGGAAAACCTGAAACGGGAAGCAGAGAAAAAAGAATTTGAAAGCCGCCTGGCAGTGATCAATGCACAGCAGGAAGAAAGGAACCGGATAAGCGCCGACATGCACGACGACCTGGGTGCCGGGATGACAACGATCCGGTTGTACAGCGAACTGGCTAAAAGCAAACTGAGCGATAATCCCATTCCCGAGATCGAAAAGATATCTTCTTCGGCGAACGAATTGCTGAACAAGATGAATGCCATCATCTGGAGCATGAGCAGCAGCAATGATTCGCTGGGCAACATGATCGCTTACATCCGCAGTTACGCCCTCGAATATTTTGAGGACTCCGGTGTGAACTGCCGGATCAATATCCCGGAAAACCTTCCGAACATCGAAGTGATCGGCGAGATCAGGCGGAATGTTTTCCTGGTTGTGAAAGAGGCGCTGAATAATATCCTGAAACATTCAAAAGCCACGGAAGTGGAGATCACATTGGAACGCAACGGGGATGAACTTTCCCTGTATATCCAGGATAACGGCATTGGCATAAACCTCAACTCCCTCCGCCAGTTCGGGAACGGGCTGAAGAACATGAAAAAAAGAATGAATGATGTGAGCATAGAATTCAGCATCGAGAACCGGAACGGTACCCTGGTGACCCTGCGCAGAAAAGTGCTGCAGTTTTAATCCCGTTTCACGACCGCTGCAAACATCATGACCCAGCCTGCTATAAAGGCAACACCGCCAAAAGGTGTGACAGCACCGATCCAGGCAAGGGGCAATGCGGCATGTTTTACATAACAAAGCAGGTACAGCGAACCGCTGAAAAGCACGATGCCGGCCATAAATAAATAACCCGCCCACCGCAGCCGCTTACCCGGGAACTCTTTATACAAAATACCTGCCGCCAGCAAGGCAAACACATGATAGAACTGGTAGCGCACTGCCGTTTCAAAAACCTGCAAAAGATCCGCATCCAGTATCTTCTTCAATCCATGGGCGCCAAAAGCTCCGAGGGCTACTGATATGGCACCGAGCAGGGCCGCTGTTCTTAAAAATCCTTTATGCATGTGATGATCGTTTAAGGGTTGCAGGGTTTAAAGATTTAAAGGTTGTAAACTTTCCATATTCAATTCCTCTGCTGGTAAAATCATTTTTGCCTGGTTATAGAAAACTTCCCGCTCTTTCAATTTCTGTTCAATAAATAAAAGTAATCCCGGCCGGTCTGTATCTTTCAAAAGGGGGCGCTTGTCTTTTTCCTGCAGCACCCGTTGGTAAATAGTTTGCGGCAATGCAGACAGGTAAACGGTTGTTCCGTTCGCATTCATCCATTGCATATTATCATTAAAGCAGGCCGTGCCGCCGCCACAGGCAAGTATAAAGCCGGTTTTGCCGGAAAATGTTCTCAGTATACCTGATTCAAGCTGCCTGAAATACGCCTCCCCATGCTCTTCAAAGATCCCGGCAATGGTTTTTTCCTGGCCGGCCTCGATCAGCTCATCCAGGTCAAAAAAATCAAGGTTTAACTGCTGCGCCCATTTCCTGCCCCAGTAGGTCTTGCCGCTGCCCATAAATCCGATCAGGAAGATATTGCCCACTGGCCCCCTAAAGGGGGAATTGTCAAAAGAGTTCATAATTATCCTGGAATACTTTCATGCAAAGAAAACCAATTATAGTAAGACAAAAGATGAACCAGGAAGGAATTTAAATTCTCCTTTAGGGGTTAGGGGCTCTGCCGCGGTTGGTGTCTCCACCAGCCGCAAATCAGTAAACGAAATTTTCATTTCCGGAAAACCTCTGAAAAATAAAGATCTAATTCTTCCTTTTGAAATCTCCCCGCTTCCATGCTTTGATGAATTCAGCCCAGGCAAAGGGATTAAAGATATTCTGCGGGGGAGCCTGCCCGGTATAATAAGCTTTATTGGCGCTTTGACGCAGGTACTGGCTGGATGATTCCCTTCCGTCTGTAGGCAGTGTGGCAACCAATAACCGCCGGGTGGCTTCATTGGTATTCTTCCGTGCAATGGTTATGTAGTCGTCCGGTATTTCGGCATTCACGAAGTCCCGTTCAAATTGTGCCCGGGTGGGTCTTGCTTTAATGATAGTGGCTGCCAGGTAAACCGTGTCGGTAACCATCAGCTGGATAACACTGTGCTGGTTTCCGGTGAGGTTTGCAGGTATGGTAGTGACCTTGGGTTTATAACCAATGCTGGTAAATTCGATCACGTCACCTTTTAAGACCACGATGCTGAAAACACCTTTATTATTGGTGATGGTACCCCGGTTCTGGCCCTTTACCACCACACTCACCGATTCAAGCCCTTTCAGGCTGTCGGCCGTCATTACGATGCCATATAACTGAACAACGGAATCTTTGAAAGTCTCGAACTGGGCCCTGGCACCAACCGGAAGAAAGACAGCAGCAATAAAAAAGTATGGTAAAAATTTCTTCATCAATATTTATGGTCTGCCGGAATATCCGGCTCCCCTCTCAAAAATAACAACATTCCTTAATTAATAAACAAAGTAAGCCCTTATGTGGTTAAATTTGCAGCCACACAAGGTTTTTAACAAATAATTGAACGATGACAAACGAGGATATTTTAAAGGCATTAAGCAATGTGCAGGAACCCGACCTGGGCAAAGACCTGGTTACATTGAACATGGTCAAAGACATTGCCATTGATGGTAACCATGTTTCATTTACCGTGGTACTGACCACCCCTGCCTGTCCGCTGAAAGACTTGATCATGAATGCATGCATCAATGCCATAAAATTACTGGTGAATAAAGAGGCGGTCGTTAAAGTGAACTTCACCAGCAACACCAGCAGCAACCGCCAGGACGGAAAAACAATCTTAAAAGGCGTTAAAAATATCATTGCCGTGGTGAGTGGAAAGGGAGGCGTTGGTAAAAGTACAATATCATCAAACCTTGCCCTGGCGCTTGCACAGGGCGGCGCCAACGTGGGGCTGATGGATGCAGATATCTATGGTCCCAGTCAGCACATCATGTTCGGGGTACGCGGGGAAAGGCCCATGATGAAGGATGATGGCGACAAAGGGCTGATCGTACCCATCGAAAAATTCGGTATCAAGATGATGAGTATCGGCTTGCTCATTGATGAAAAGCAGGCCGTGGTATGGCGTGGCCCGATGGTGAGTACCGCCATCCGCCAGTTTGTGAGCGATGTGGATTGGGGCGACCTGGATTACCTGGTAATTGATATGCCGCCCGGCACCGGCGACATTCACCTGACCATTGTACAAACTGTGCCGGTAACCGGCGTGATCGTTGTAACCACCCCCCAGACCGTGGCCCTTGCTGATGCCAAAAAAGGGATCGCCATGTTTGGACAGGCCCAACTGAAAGTGCCCGTGATCGGTTTGGTGGAGAACATGAGTTATTTCACCCCGGCAGAATTACCGGATAATAAATACTACCTCTTCGGAAAAGACGGCGGCAAAAACCTGGCGGAGGAATTTGATATCCCATTCCTGGGACAGATACCCATTGTACAAAGCATACGGGAAGGAGGTGATATGGGTGTGCCGGCCATGGCAGGTGATGATGCCCTCACCCAAAAAGCATTCATGGATTTTGCAGCCAATGCCGTACGGGGCATCGCCATGCGGAATGCAAACCTGGCGCCAACACAGATACTGGAAGTTGTTGCGTAAACACGATCATTATAACCGGCAACCCATTTCTTATTTAATAAAATGCCTTCACTTTCACAACAGGAATTAGTTTCCATTGCCAATGAGTTCGGTACGCCGGTCTATGTTTATCATGCTGAGCATATAACGGCCCAATACAAAAAACTCACCGATGCCTTTGCGCAAACTGATACCCGGTTCTTTTATGCCTGCAAGGCACTGACCAATATCCAGGTATTAAGACATATTAAAAGCATTGGCTGCAATATTGACTGCAGTTCCATCAATGAAGTAAAACTTGCCTTGCATGCCGGTTTTGAACCAGGCAATATCCTGTACACCAGCAACGGCATTCATTTCTCTGAAATAGAAGAAGCACAGGGCCTGGGCGTACATATCAATATTGACAGCCTGAGCAACCTGGAAAAGTTCGGTAAGAAATTCGGGCACGGTTACCCGGTGGGTATCCGGCTGCGGCCAAATATCATGGGCGGGGGCAACCTGAAAATCTCTACGGGACACGACAAGAGTAAGTTTGGTATACCCATTGACCAGCTTGATAAAATTCTTGCGCTTGTTTCAACATACAACCTGTACATCCGGAACCTGCACATACATACCGGTAGCGATATAAAGGACGTTGATGTTTTCATCAAAGGAATAGAAGTACTGTTCGATATCATCCCTTCTTTCAACGAACTGGATTCCATTGACCTGGGCGGAGGCTTTAAAGTGCCTTACAAACCCGGTGATCCGGAAACAGACATTCCCCTGCTGGCAAGGAAAGTAAAGGAAGCATTCGATGATCATCCCAACCCCAACGGCAGGCATTTACAGGTCTGGTTTGAACCGGGCAAATTCCTGGTAAGTGAAGCGGGTTACCTGATCACAACCGTAAATGTCATCAAAGAAACATCGGCAACAACCTTTGCCGGTGTCAACAGCGGTTTCAATCACCTGATACGCCCCATGTTCTATGAAGCCTATCATAAAATTGAAAATATCAGCAATCCCCGCGGCCCCGAAAAAAAATATTCCGTAGTTGGTAATATCTGCGAAACAGACACATTTGCCTGGGACCGTAAACTGAATGAAGTACGTGAAGGCGACCACCTCGTTTTTAAAAATGCCGGCGCCTATGGTTTTGAGATGAGCAGCAACTTCAACTCCAGGTTCAAACCTGCCGAGGTACTGGTGAAGGACGGGAAGGCACAGTTGATCCGCCGCAGGGATGAATTTGAAGACCTGTTAAAGAACCAGGTGATCTGAAATTAAAGACAAATTCTCAATACACAATGACCAATGTTCAATATATAATGAGATCCTGGTTTGAGAATTGAGCGTTGAAAATTGAACATTGAATATTCTATTTCTATGCTGAAAATCTTTTTGCATATTCTTTTTAGCTTTCTCAGTATTACAGCTTTCAGCCAGGCGCCCGACTGTTCCAGATTCCGGGAAGGAAAATTCAGGGTGGCCGACACAGAGGCCGGGGTAATAACCATCGCCGAAAGAAAGGGAATGTACCAGACCGAATCCAGCGAATCATTGAAAGCGGTGGTCCGGTTCCGCATCACCTGGCAAAACAACTGCTCTTTCACGCTAAAGCTGGATAAGGTTTTACGGAATGAGAACAGGATCGACTTCCCCCCCAACATGGAAGTACGGGTAAGGATCCTTGAAACATCGGCTGACTCCTATATACAGGAAATATCATCCTCCCTTGCCAACAGTCCGTATAAAGTAAAGGTTACCAAGGTCAACTGACCGGAATTTTTGATTTATATATCTTTTAACTAAAACTGATTTCCCCACCTATTGTGGAAATCAAATTTTCTTTCAACATTTACACAGCAAATAAAAATGCCGTCCCAATGGCTATCGGGATGGTGATTCCGCCATTGTCAACCCAACTTCAACAAATAATCTCAAATTTATGGAACACGACCGTGAACCCCTGAACAAAAAGTTCGGTGTAACTTTTTTGCAGGCCTTCCTGTGCCTGGCAGCCAGTCTTTACCTGCTTTCCTGCAACAAAAAAGACAAATGGATCGAGGTAGATCCGGCTTTCAGCAGCTACATTGATGCCTATACCACGGGCACCATTTCCAAAACATCTGCTGTACGTATCAAACTGGCGGCCGATGCCAACACTACCCATGCCGTTGGTGAAGAAGTGAAAGAACCGCTCTTCAGCTTCTCTCCTTCGGTTAAAGGAAAAGCATTCTGGCTGGATGCCAGGACCATTGAGTTCAAACCCGACAGCTGGTTAAAGCCCGATGAGATGTATGAAGTACGTTTCAACCTGGGCAAAGTGACCAGGGTCCCTTCCAAATTTGCTGAATTCCGTTTCAGCATGAAAACGGTAAAACCATCATTCCGGATCTCGGATGAAGGGCTGCGGAGTTCCGGTGTAAAAAATAAAATGAGTTACAGCGGCGACCTGGAAACGGCCGACGTGGAAGACGGCAAACAGGTTGAAAAGCTGCTCACCGCATCCCAAAACAATAGTCCATTAAAAATAAGCTGGCAGCACAACGATGCTGCCAAATCACATCGTTATACCATTGAAAATGTAGACCGCCTGAGATCGGTAAGCAATATTGACCTGCGCTGGGATGGGAAACCCATGCGCATGGACGTGAAAGGCGAAAGGCAGGTGGCCGTGCCTGCACTGGGTGATTTTAAAGTGCTGGATGTGGTGTCCATGAACGAGGCACAGCAGTACGCATCGGTACAGTTCAGCGACATGATCGCTGTAGGCCAGGAACTGGAGGGCCTGATAACCATCAGCGGACAACCGGATATCTCCTACACCATCAGCGGCAGCGAAGTAAAGGTTTTTGGCAATGGAAAGTTAGACGGCAACTATACCGTCAACATCAATGCCGGTATAAAAAATACATGGGGTGATGTACTGGATAAAGGTTTTGCCGCCAACATAAATTTCGAGAACCGGATGCCTTCCGTAAAGATCCATGGCAAAGGGAACATACTGCCCAACAGTGGCCGGTTGGTTCTTCCCTTTGAAGCCATCAATCTGAATGCAGTGGATATCAGCATCATCAAAATATTTGAAAGCAATGTGCCTCAGTTCTTACAGGAGAACAGTTTGGGAGGCAACAGCGAATTAAGGCGGGTGGGAAAACCCATCGTTCAAAAAACGCTGAGGCTTGATGATGACAAGACCCTGGACCTGCATAAGAAGCAGCATTTCTCCCTGGACATTGATAAATTCCTGAAAACGGAGCAGGGTGCCATCTACCGGGTTACCATTGGCTTCCGGCCTGAGTATTCCCTGTATCTTTCGTCAGACACAACAAATAAGGCTGGTTCGGCTGACGATGAGGAAGAAGGTGATTATTACAGCAGCGCTGAAAGAAATCCGGTGGATGAAGACGAGGCATTCTGGGACCGGTACGATACCTACTACCCCTTTGGCTACAATTGGCAAAGAAGGGATGACCCCGGCAGCAGATCGTATTACAACAAAGACCGCTGGGCAACCCGCAACATCATCGCAAGCAATATCGGACTTACAGCCAAGCGTGCAAACAACAACAGCATGGTGGTTGCCGTAAGTAATATCCTTACCACCGAGCCAATGAGCGGCGTGGAACTGGAAGTAAGGGATTACCAGCAAACCATCATCAGCACGATGAAAAGCGGCACCGATGGTTTTGCAACCATCGACCTGAAAAGAAAACCATTCCTCCTGGTCGCCCGCAAAGGAAATGAAAGGGGCTATTTAAAACTAGATGATGGAAGTTCATTGCCACTCAGCCGTTTTGACGTGGGTGGTGAAGAAGTGAAGAACGGCATCAAGGGTTTCCTCTTCGGTGAACGGGGTGTATGGCGCCCCGGCGATACCATGTACCTCAATTTTATTGTGGAAGACAGGGAAGGAAAACTGCCAAAGGATCACCCGGTTGAATTCAGCCTGTTCACGCCGCAGGGACAATTATTCAAACACGCTGTTCAGAATGATGCGGAAGACGGATTCTATCTATTTAAAACAAATACAGATGCTTCCTCACCCACCGGCAACTGGATGGCAAAAATAAAAGTGGGCGGCGCCAGCTTTGAAAAGACGATCAAGGTAGAAACGGTTATGCCCAACCGGCTGAAGATCAATCTTGACTTTGGTAAAGATCCCTTGCTGGGAAAAGGGAATACTGCTGCGGGTACCATCAATGCCAAATGGCTCTTTGGTGCCGCAGGCAAAAACCTGAAAGCAAAGATCGATGCGTCGCTCTATTCAAGGGGCACCCGTTTTCCGAAGTTTACCGGCTTTGATTTTGATAACCCCACTTCCGGTTATTCAACCCAAAGCAAGACCATTTACGACGGTACACTGGATGCGGAAGGCAATGCAGCGCTTAAAACAGATTTTGCCATTGATGAATCAGCCCCGGGTATGCTGAGTGCAAATATGGTGGTCAAGGTCTTTGAACCGGGAGGAAGTTTCAGTATTGACAATGTAAGCATCCCGTACAGTCCGTATGCAAGTTATGTGGGCATGAAATTACCCGATGGCGAAAAGCCATTCGACTTTTTACGTGCGGGAAAAAATCACAGCATGCAGATCGTGAATGTAGACAGTCGGGGTAATTTAATAACAGGCAGCGATGAAGTGGAAGTACAGTTTTACCGCATCCAGTGGCGCTGGTGGTGGGATGATAATGGCGACAACCTCAGCAACTTCACGCAGGATGAATACAACAAACTTTTAAAAACAGAAAAGGTTAAACTGGCCAATGGCCGTGGCAACTGGACATTCGGCACGTCGGAAGATGACTGGGGCCGTTACCTGGTCCTGGTAAAGGACCTGAAAAGCGGGCATATAACCGGTTCGGCATTCTACGTTGATACGCCTTACTGGCAAAGCCGTGAAGGCAATGATGACCAGACGGCGGCTTCCATGCTTTCCTTTACTTCCGGTAAAGAGAAATACAATGTGGGAGATGAAATCACATTGACCATCCCCAGCAGCAAAGGCGGAAGGGTTTTGGTCAGCCTGGAGAACGGAAGCAAGGTCTTACGGTCTTTCTGGCAGGAAACAAAACCGGGACAAACACAGGTGAAGTTCAAAGCAGAGGCAAACATGGCGCCTAATATTTATGCCACGGTTAGTTTGCTGCAGCCACATTCACAAACCATCAACGACCTGCCCATCCGCATGTATGGTTCCATTCCCGTTTTTGTAGAAGATAAGAATACACTGCTAAAACCCGTACTCAATATTGCCGGCAGCATAAGGCCGGAACAGAATGTTTCGTTCAGTGTGAGCGAACAGAATGGAAAAGAAATGACCTATGTAGTTGCCATCGTTGATGAAGGACTTCTGGATCTTACGAGATTTAAAACGCCAAACCCACACGATGCGTTTTATGCAAGGGAAGCGCTGGGTGTAAAAAGTTTCGACCTGTTTGACCAGGTGATCGGTGCATGGGGCGGCGACCTGGAAAGGATATTGACCATTGGAGGTGATAACGAAGCCGGCGCCGGTAAGCAAAAAACCGCCAACCGCTTTAAACCGGTGGTGAAATTCCTCGGGCCATTCCACCTGAATAAAAACCAAACACAGAAACAATCGTTCACCCTACCATCTTATATCGGTTCGGTAAGAACAATGGTGATCGCAGCGCACAAAGGAAGTTATGGGGCTACGGAAAAAGCCGTGGCGGTCAAAAAACCATTGATGATGCTGGCAACGATGCCACGGGTGCTGGGTCCGGGTGAAAGCATAAAACTACCGGTCACTGTTTTTGCTATGGAAAATAATATCAGGAAGGTGAATATTTCACTGCAATCAAATCCGTTCCTGGAAGTGGCTGGAGGCAATGCACAGTCGGTAAACTTCTCCCAGGTTGGCGAACAGATGGTTTATTTTGACGTGAAGGTGAAACCAAATGTGGGCGTTGGAAAAGTAAAATTGCTGGCAAGTTCGGGTAGTGAGAAAGCAGACTACGAAGTGGAACTGGATATCCGCAATCCCAACCCGCCGGTTACCAGTGTAAGTGAAATTACCCTGGCACCCGGGCAGCAATGGAAAACAACTGCCTCTCCTATTGGTGTGGCGGCAACCAGCACGGCTGTGGTAGAGATCTCCAGTGTGCCACCCATGAACCTGCAAAAACGCCTGGGTTATTTAATAGAATACCCGCACGGCTGCATTGAGCAAACAACTTCCGCAATATTTCCGCAGCTGGTATTGAACCAGCTGACCGACCTGGATGATCATAAAAAAGCACAGGTGAATAAAAACGTAAAGGCAGGTATTTCCAAACTGCAGAATTTTCAGCGGCCGGATGGTGGCTTCAGTTACTGGCCCGGGGCAAATGAAAGCGATGAATGGGGAAGCAGCTATGCCGGGCATTTCCTGGTGGAAGCACAAAACAATGGTTACCTGGTAAGTGACTACATGCTGCAGCAGTGGAAGAATTACCAGCGTGGCAAGGCAAACAGCTGGGCTCCGTCAACCACCAATTTTTATGGTGGCGACCTTACACAGGCATACCGCCTTTATACACTGGCTTTGGCAAAAGCGCCTGAGCTGGGTGCGATGAACCGTTTGAAGGAATTCAACTATTTATCACCGGAAGCAAAATGGCGGCTGGCTGCGGCTTATTCATTGGCCGGACAGGAGAATACCGCATTGGACCTGGTCAGTGGATTGGCAACCTCATTTCCGCAAAGAACGAGTTGGGGTTATACCTACGGTTCGGATACAAGAGATGAAGCGATGGTATTGGAGACGCTGACCTTGCTTAAAAGAAAGGCACAGGCCGAAGCATTGCTGAGAACCCTTTGTGCCAGGCTGTCGCAGGATCAATGGTACAGTACCCAAACAACGGCTTACAGTTTAATTGCCATTGCAAAGTTTTGTGGTAAAAACCCAGGCGGAGCAAAGATCATTGCCAATGGAAATGTGGATGGAAAAGCGGTTGACATCAACTCCTCTTCTTACATCAGGCAGTTGCCCATCCTGTTTAAAAATGGCGGCAGCAATGTGGTCATCACCAACAAAGGAAATAATACATTGTACGTCCGGCTGATCACACAGGGCCAGCCATTGAGCGGCGACAGCCTGAAAGTGAATAACAATCCGGCTGTGCTGAACATGAGTGTGAGTTATATTTCGCAGGATGGAAAAGCGATCGACATCAACAGGTTAACACAGGGCAGTGATTTTGTTGCCAAAGTGATGATCACAAATCCCGGTAAACGTGGCTATTATTCAGAGATGGCATTGTCGCAGATATTCCCCAGCGGCTGGGAGATACTGAATGCACGGATGTTTGGCGGCGAAGGCGCTTTCAGATCTTCTGCATCCAGCTACCAGGATATCCGTGACGACCGGGTATATACCTATTTCAACATCCGGGCAAATGAAACGGTCACGTATTATGTGCAGCTGAATGCCTCTTACCTTGGCCGGTTCTTTTTACCCGGCACATTCTGTGAGGCGATGTATGATAACAGTATTACGGCAGGGGTGAATGGCAAGTGGGTGGAAATAGTGAACCAATAAATAATAGAACGCTGATGACACGGATGGAGCGGATAAAAACGGATCAAATCAGTGGCGATCCGTTTAATCCGTGTCATCAGCGTTCTATACCAACATGATCAATTCTTTTCAACATATCCCAAGCAGGTTAAAAATCCTCAGCAGGAAAGCGCAACACGACTTAACCCTGAAGTGGTGTCGGTAATGTATTAATACGGTTCTGGTTTCTCTTCCCCATAAAATTATTCAAGCGCCCACTCCTATGTCATAGAAGACAAGGATGGCAACCTGTTAAACGCCGGCATTGCTGCCGACGGGCAATGGCGATTCCCGTACAACAAAAATGTTCCGCAGAAATTCATTGACTGCATCACTACGTTTGAAGACAAACGTTTTTTCAAACATCCCGGTGTTGATCCGGCTGCTATTGCAAGAGCGATCACCAAGAACATAAAGAACAAAGGCGTTGTGCAGGGTGGCAGCACCATCAGCATGCAGGTGATCAGGCTTTCAAAAAAGAATGATAAGCGCAACATCTGGAATAAACTGAAAGAAAGCATTCTTGCTGTCCGGCTCGAAATGTCCTTTTCCAAAAAAGAGATACTGGCTTTGTATGCAGGCAATGCACCGTTCGGAAGTAACATTGTAGGGCTGGACGCTGCAGCATGGCGGTATTACGGCAGGAGCGCTGATAAACTGAGCTGGGGTGAAATGGCTGCACTCGCCGTTCTGCCCAATGCGCCGGCACTTGTTCATCCCGGGAAGAACAGGGAGGTGCTTCTGAAAAAAAGAAACGGGCTGCTTGCTGATTTAATGCGGTCCGGGATAATTGATAAGGCCAATGCTGAACTTGCCAGGCTGGAACCCCTGCCCGATGAACCATTGCGTCTCCCGCAGAATGCACCGCATCTTTTACAACGTTTTATAAAAGACAATAAAACATGGAAACAGGAAACAAAGATCAAAACAACGCTTGATGGTACCCTGCAGAAAAATGTATCCCGGATCATTCAACAGCATCAGGCAGTATTAAAAGGCAATGGCATCAACAATGCCTGTGCATTGGTGCTGGATGTGGAGACCGGAAATGTACTATCCTATGTTGGCAATATTGCCGATCCAAAGAACAAGGACATGGAAGCGGATGTGGATGTGATCGCAGCGCCCCGCAGTCCGGGCAGCGCCTTAAAACCGGTCCTCTATGCTTCCCTGTTAAGTGACGGATTGATATTACCCAACTCCATCATCCCGGATATTCCCACACAGATCGGAAGTTATTCACCAAAGAATTTTGACCTGGGGTACGACGGCGCTGTTCCTGCCGGCAGGGCTTTGTCCAGGAGCCTGAATGTGCCCGCAGTGAAAATGCTGCAGCAATACAAATACCAGCGCTTTTATGAAACACTGCAACAATGCGGCATCACTACCTTGAACCGGAGTGCTGATACCTATGGACTGAGCCTGGTACTCGGTGGTTGTGAAGTAACCATGTGGGACATTGCAAGTGTATATGCGAGCATGGCAAGAGCATTAAATCATCAAAATAAGAATCATGGCAAGATGGATATGAATGATTTTCATCTGCCACAATATAAAACCACGGATGATCCGGGATCCGGGATCCGGGATCCAGGATCAGGAATTCCTCTCGATGCAACTTCCATCTACTTCACCTTCCAGGCCATGCAGGAAGTGATGCGGCCCGGTGAAGAAGGCTTATGGCAACTCTTCTCCTCCTCCCGGAAGATTGCGTGGAAGACAGGTACCAGTTTTGGTTTCCGCGACGGATGGGCCATTGGTGCAACACCTGAAAATGTGGTGGCGGTGTGGGTAGGCAATACCGACGGCGAAGGAAGGCCGGGCCTGACCGGCGTGCAGACTGCCGCACCGATCCTGTTTGACATCTTCCGCTTATTACCAAACGGCAAATGGTTTGAAAAACCCAGGTACAATTATGCCTTTGTACCGGTGTGCCGGCAAAGCGGCTACAGGGCAAATATCGATTGCCCGGACGTGGATACGTTGTTCATGCCGCCCAATGGAACCAGGGTTGCACTTTGCACGTACCATAAAATGATCCACCTCGATGCGACCGGGAATTTCCGTGTTACGGAAGCATGCGAATTACCCGCCAACATGCAGCACCAAAGCTGGTTCACCCTCACTCCTGCCATGGAATTTTATTACCGGCAACGCAACATTGATTATAAACCCCTCCCGCCCTATAAGCAAGGTTGTGTCCCGAATTCTTTCGGGGCCGGGACAGGAAAATTAATGGAGATCATTTACCCGCAACCCGATGCAAAGATCTACGTGCCGCTGGAAATAAACGGCGAAAGAGGTAAAACCGTTTTTACCGCTGCTCACCGCAGGGCTGCTGCAAAAATTTTCTGGAGCCTCGATGATGAATTCATCGGCACAACACAGGATTTTCATCAAATGGGATTGAATCCTTCTCCCGGTAAACACATCATTACATTGGTGGATGAGAATGGCGTGAGTGTGAGCAGGCAGTTTGTGATACTGGAAAAGCAATAAAAGGTTTTTATTTTTAATACCTGAATATCTGAACCATATAGACACATAGATAACAATAGAAAACACATAGACCATCTGTCCTATGTTCCTGTGTGGTTCAAACCAATCTGCTTTCAGTTCTGCACATAGCTTCTCAGGAAACGAATTTCTTCTTACATTTAAACATATTATTCAATAAAATCTTTTGTTATGCCCATACGTATGGAAGACGATCCGCAGGATCAACAGGACTTTGATGAAAGTAAGACCTCCGGGGGCGGTGGTGGAAGAGGCGGGGGCGGTGGCGGACTGATGAACCTCCTGCCCATGCTTTTAATGTTATTCCGGGGCGGTGGCGGCGGTAAAAAAATATTGCTGCTGCTGGTTGCAGGCGTTGCTGCCTATTTCTTCTTTTTCCGGAATGCAGGTGGCGGTGGCGGTGGCGTGACGGATGTGGTCAGGAATCTCTTTTCTCAAAGCGGGTATAATTTTAATGCCGATACATTTAAAAAAGCCAGCGTGTATGAAGGCCTGGCCGATGACGATACAAAGAATCCCCTGCCTGAAAGTATTTCGCTCTTACGTTTTGCCCCCGACCGGCAGAACCAGGGCCAGCAGGGATCCTGTGTGGCATGGAGCAGTGTTTATGCAGCCCGTACCATTGTGGAAGCTGCGTCCACCGGGCAAAGCGGGAACAATACTGCATACAGCCCGGCTTTTGTTTACAACCAGATCGGCCTGGAAGGATGCCAGGGTGCATATATCCAGAACGCCATGGAGTTCATGACCAGTAAAGGGGTGGTGGCATACGGCTCTTTTCCTTATGATGATAAAGATTGCAGCCGGCAACCCAACAATGCATTGATGAATGAAGCTTCACAAAACAACATGCTCGGCTTCACCCGGTTAACAGACGGGGAAAGCACACAGGGAATAAGTATCCGTGCAATAAAAGAACACCTGGCAAAAGATGCACCCGTGGTGATCGGCATGATGGTGGGTGGAAGTTTTATGCAGGAGATGAAAGGCAAAGAGCTCTGGACACCAACGGATGAAGACCGCAGCCAGATGGGTTTTGGCGGACATGCCATGTGTGTGATCGGTTACGACGACCGGAGAGTAGCCAAATATGCCAATGGAGAAACATACGCGGGAGCATTCCAGATCATGAACAGTTGGGGAGATGACTGGGGCGTTAATGGTGTTGCCTGGGTTGGTTATGCCGACTTCAAAGAATTTGTAAGGGAAGCCTATGGCATTGACCCCATGCCCAAGCGTGGCGCTGCAGTGAATGCTGTTTTTGAATGTGCGATCGGCCTGGTAAAGAATGATGACAGGCAATACATCCCATTGCGGTTAAGGTCGGGAAATGTTTTTGAAACAGTGAATACGGTTGCACCCGGCACCCGGTTCAAAATGGAGATAAAGAATTCAGTGGAGTGTTATACCTATATTTTTGGACAAGAAACAGACGGAAGCAGTTATACCCTCTTTCCTTATCCCAGTAAAGAAGATCCCACCAAAACTTCCTTCTCTCCCTATTGCGGCATTACCGGTTACCGGTTATTTCCGCGGGGCAAAAGCCTGGTGCCGGATAACGTAGGCAATAAAGATGTGTTTGCCATTGTGGTCACCAAGCAGGCCATTGACTGGTATGCTGTAAACAATGCAATAACAAAAAGTACCGGGAGCAGCTATGCCGATAAACTGTCTGATGCACTCAGGGAAAACGGGATGAGCAATATCCGTTTTGCAACAGGCCCGGGTGGCACCATTAATTTCCGGGTGAATGATGCACAGCAAAATGCCGTGATCTGCGTAGTGGAGGTAAATAAATAAATATTACAGCATATCAGTTTGAACCACATAGAACATAGTACACAATAGAAAACCATAGCCATGTGAATTGCTATGTTTCTATGCTCCTATGTGGTTCAAAAAACAAAAAAGGAAAATAACCTATTACAGAATTTTCAATACACATGAAAAAACTGCTCATTGCATCCCTTAGCCTTCTTACCGCACTAAGCTATGCACAAACACCGGATAATAAATTATACCACCCGGAAGCAGACGCAGAAAAAGACATTGCAGCTGCCCTGAAACAAGCAAAGGCCGAACATAAATACGTGTTGTTGCTTGGTGGTGGTAACTGGTGCAGCTGGTGCATCATTTTTGAAAAGTTCTGCAATGATGATCCAAAGATCGATTCTGTTATTAAGTCAGCTTTTGTTCCTTATCATTTGAACTACAGCAAGGAGAACGAGAATAAAAAAATATTTGCAAAATACGGCTATGCCCAGCGTTTCGGGTTTCCCGTGTTCATCATCTTAAACGAAAAAGGTGAGCGCATCCATACCCAGAACAGCGAATACCTGGAGGACGGAAAGAAAAGTTATGACAGGGGAAGGGTGCAGGCGTTCTTTGAAATGTGGAGCCCGCGTGCGCTGAATCCGGAAATGTACGGAGGGTAGAACGAACCAATGACCAATGACCAATAACTAATCTACAGTCCAACGCCGCACAATTCCTTAAACTTATAAACAGCCCCCTCAAATTCCGGCTGTTCCTTCTTTCCAAACTACCCAGCGCTTTTTTTTGCGGTGTACGGGTACGTTATGCCGATGAAAAGAAATGCGTGGTTACGGTTCCTTACAAATGGCTGAGCCAGAACCCCTTCAAGAGCACGTATTTTGCCTGCCTGGGCATGGCGGCTGAAATGAGTACCGGTGTGCTGGCCATGGCACATATATATAAACGCAGGCCTGCCGTGAGCATGCTGGTATTGAAAGTGGAAGGCAGTTTTCTTAAAAAGGCCGTTGGCCGTACAACCTTTACCTGTGAAGAAGGTCTCATCCTGGAACAAGCCATCGAAGACGCCATTTCCGGTGACGAAGGAAAAACGATCACCGCAAGGTCTTATGGCAGAAATGCGGAAGGCGAAGTGGTGGCTGAATTTTCGATCACCTGGGGTTTTAAAGCAAAGAAGTAAAACACTCCGCTGAACATTAAAGGAAATACCGCCCGGGCCTGGAGTAATCAGAAATTCGCATTATTGCATCAATTCATTCTTCTTTACTTAATTGCAGTAACCGTTTGTTCTGCGCTTCCAGTAACGCCAGTCTTTTTTGCATATCATCGATCATTTGCTGCTGCTCCTGTATCCCTTTTACCAGTAATGGCACAAACCCGCCGTAATTTACACTTAATAAACCTGCTGCATCTTTTTTAACCAATTGCGGAAAAACGGTCTCTACTTCCTGAGCCAGCAGTCCTATCTGCTGGTCCCTGTCCCTGTTTTCATCTTTCCAGTAATAGTTGTAGGCATTTACCTTTTTCAGATCATGAATGGTACTGTTTATTGGCGTTATATCCTCCTTTAACCTGACATCACTTAATTGGGTAAGTATGCCGGTTAAGGTAGCATTACCGGTACCAAAAATGTTTAACAAAGCAGTATTACCTGCAACAAAACTGTGAACATTTCCTGCAGCAGGAACCTGGTAACGTAATGTTCCGCTATTAATTCCAAAACCATAAAAATCAATATCCGTATTGGCATTTTCCCACATTACTATTTTCCTGTTGGCAAGTAAATTTCCAAATTGCAAGGGGGCATGCGGCGTAGTAGTACCAATACCTACATTGGTGCTGGCGGTTGCCCCGTTAACACCATTAATGCTTCCCAATACCATGCTGTTACTGGCGTCAACCCTTGCAAAAGCGCCAATGGCGGTTGCATTGTCGAGGTTTCCGGCAATTACATTTGCCAGGTACCCGATCGCTGTATTATAATGCCCTGTTGTATTTAAATACAAGCTGTAATACCCGATGCCGGTATTGTAGTTTCCCGTTATGTTTTCAAATAATGCACTGGTCCCGCTGGCGGTATTGTTAATACCCGTTGTATTGCGGTGTAATGTCTGCAAACCTGTGCCTGTATTGGAAGTTCCTGTGGTGTTGTAAAATAAAGCCTGTCCACCAAAAGCCGAATTAAAACTGCCGGTTGTATTGGAATATAATGAATTGGTCCCCACAGCGGAATTGGAATTCCCTGTTGCATTGATAAACATGGATCTGTCTCCGATGGCCGTATTATTATTACCGGCTGTATTGTTAAAAAGTGATTGCACTCCGGAAGCTACATTAAAAAACCCACTTGTGTTATTATACATAGCCTGGTATCCATCAACTACATTGTTGTAACCGGTTGTATTAAATAATAATGAGTTGGTTCCGGTTGCTGTGTTATTATTGCCGGTTGTATTAAGAAATAATGCTGCCTGCCCCGTTGCTGTATTATTGATACCGGTTGTATTGTTGTTAAGTGCATTGTACCCGCTGGCTGTATTATTCGAGCCCGTGGTGTTTTTATTCAGTGCCGACCTGCCCATGGCAGAATTACCACCCCCGGTTGTATTAAAAGCAAGTGCATTGCTTCCATGAGCGGTATTGCCATCGCCCGTGGTATTGTTGATGAGTGCAGCCCGGCCGGTTGCAGTATTATCGCCCCCGGTGCTGTTGAATTGTAATGCGGCTAAACCAATTGCCGTGTTTCCGGTACCTGTAGTATTGGAGAATAGAGCCTGGTATCCATTTGCTGTATTGAAAATGCCTGTTGTGTTTGCATAAAGTGTTTGTACACCGGTTGCAGTATTGTTCCACCCGGAGGTATTGGAAAACAGAGACTGAAATCCTATTGCTGTATTATTCATGCCATTGGTATTTGTATATAAAGCTTTTGAGCCAACAGCCGTATTGCTTGTTCCGGTATTATTACTGTACAGGGCCGAATCACCGATGGCGATAAGGTTACTGATGGTTGTATTGGTTCTTAATGCTTCCCGGCCAATGGCAATATTGCTGTACCCGGTCGTATTGGAGTAAAGGCTCCGGTAACCAACAGCCGCATTATTATTTCCACCCAGGTTAGACTCCAGTGCTTCAAAACCAAGCGCTGCATTGTAACTGCCTGTATTATTCTCGAACAGGGCATGAAAGCCGTTTGCTGTATTATTGATGCCTGTTGAATTCCAATACAGGGCGCTGGAGCCTACCGCTGTGTTGGCGCTTGCAATGGTATTGTTTCTTAATGCCCAGGTACCAAAAGCGGCATTCCCCGACCCGGTTGTATTGGATGCAAGTGCAGTATGCCCTGCTGCAGCATTGTTATTTCCTCCGATATTTGCCTGCATGGAATTAAAACCAAATGCAGCATTGCCGTAACCGGTGGTATTTGCAAACAACGATTTTGAACCTACAGCTGTATTCTCGATCGCCTGTGCTGCAGAGGCCCCTGTTCCATTATTATATAAAGCTGAATCGCCGATGGCTACCAGGTTACTTTTTGTTGTATTCCAGTTTAACGCTCTTATTCCTACCGCAACATTTGAAAAGCCTGTAGTATTATTAAATAAAGCAAATGCCCCATTGGCCACATTCGTTGCACCCGTTGTAGTAAAGCCCAGCGCATAGTGGCCTGTAGCAGTATTTCCCTCTGCGGTATTTAAAGTTAGGGCAAGGGTTCCAACGGCAGTATTAAAATTCGAATTGGTGACATTCATCAAACTCCGGTATCCTACCGCCGTATTCCAGCTGCCAAAGAGGTTTTCCTTTAAAGCATACTGGCCAATGGCCGTGATCCCATTTCCAAAAAGGCTTTTTGCCAGGCTGCTGTCACCGATGGCTATATTGCCCGAAGTGGTCATATTCTGCCCGGCACCCGTCCCGATAAAATAATTACCCGTTATGGCATTCCATCTACCCATCCATTGACCATTCTGCCGGAAACTTACCGGTTGATTGTCTGTGGTGCCAATAAAATGTGTACCAGGATTGGTTCCTGCATTCCCGTTTCTTTTCCATGCCAGGCTATCGGCATTGCCATTAAGGGCCGCCACCCAGCTCCATTTACTGCCATCATAATAATAAAAGCCGGCGCTATCGGGTGCATTTTGAAAAACAAGTAACCCGGTAGCCGGTGCCGGTATCCCATTACGTTCTGTTTTAGACATCCGGGGAATCAATAAACCCCTGGTCGTGCTTTTCACATCCAGCAAAGCGCTTGCATTTGCCGTACTGCCATCTGTATTGATGGCAAAAGACTGGGCAGAACCCATGTTTGAAACAACCATGGCTGACAACAGAAGTGGAAGGATCTTATTCATCGCTTTACTATTTTAAAAATTACCTGTTCAAAACTGTATTGCATAAAATGCAGGTCTCACCCTGATTGGTTAGCGCCTGATGGCTTCTGCAACCTTATCCACATTCAAAGCACCATAGTTGAATGTATGTTTTGAATCATCGGTTAACGTAACGATCGCTTTCTTATCCAGGAATGTCTTCTCCACCTGCACATCTTTGATATCTGCTTTATTGATCTCAAGGTATCCCTCCCTGCCCCATTTCGTAAATAAGGCTTCGGGTAACAGCCCCCTGCCAGAACCATCAAACCGGGCATCGTACAAAAGCCGCTTATTGGTGATCGTCAGCTTTCCTGTATACTTTCCTCCATTGGGGGGAATATATAATATGGCCCAGGTGTCAATTTTTATTTCACCGGGATGAAGTTCTATTTTCATTTAATTTAATTTCTTTTCATTCTGGCAGTCCTCTATCTTACAGCCTGGAACTGATCTTCTTTAAAACTATTAAATGGGAAAGGCATCTGAAAGCATGGTTTCACCAACGGCGGCATTGATTGTTTTTACGGTCTTCCTTTTTCTGAATTATAGATTTACTTTAGTGCCACCTAAGTTTAATACTTCTATACCGGAACTGATTTATATGCAAAAGGCACTTCTCTCTTTATTGGCTGTTTTCTTCCTGCTCCCCGTAAGGGCTCAGTATGAAGAAAAAGACTTTATCCGGTATACGGTAAAGGAAGGTTTAAGTGACAACTATATTACCTGCCTGCAACAGGATGACCGCGGATATATGTGGATCGGAACGGACATCGGCCTGAACCGTTTTGACGGACATACGTTCAAAAGATTTTTCCAGGGAACCAGGACCTTGCCGCTGCTTTCGAGCACCATCGGAAAACTCAAATCAATGGGGCCCCGGCAAATGGGCATTGTAAGCCGGGGTGGTTTCCAGCTGCTGAATACAAATGACCTGTCGGTTAAAAATTATACCATTCCCGATACAACTGCTTTTACGGTCTACAGGAATGCAGCATGGGATGCATTGGAATTACCCGGCAAATCGTATGCAGTTACTACTGCTTCGGGATTTTATGTATTTGATGCTTCCGGTAAACTGAACTTCCGGCACGATGCGTATGTACTGAAAGATATTGGCCAAAAAAGGATCCTTTACGGCCGCAACATGTTCCGGTTTAATGATAATGAATACCTGGCCTATATTGAAGAGAACGGCCTGGCTTATTACGATGCTGAAAAAAAATTACTTCGTGAAATATCAAAAGATGAAAAAAAAATGGGCCCATTTTTTTCCCGTAACCCCGGATAAAGGTGCCGGCTTCATGAGCCGTTATCAATTTAATGAGAATGAGTTTATTTTTATTCATTACGCCGGGAATAGAATACTATATTATAACAAAGCCCTGGATAAAGTGTTTCCCAGCACACTGGGCCTTCCAAGAGTGGAGTTCAGCTGGGAAAGCAAGATCACCCCGCTGAACGACAGCAGTTTTTTGCTGAACGCCGGTTATTCCGGTTTTTACCTTTTCCACATCAACAGAACAAACGGGAAGATCACTGCGAACCCAAAAAAATTCCTGGATGGCCACAAGATCCAGTTTATGTACCTGGATAAGGACAAGCGGCTTTGGGTGGGTACATCAAAAGGTTTACTAAAGCAAAAACTGGCAACCCCTGTTTTACGTTCCTACTCATACCTGCCATCACCATCCGATTCACTTACCGGCGGACTGAGTTGTGCCTACCGGTACAAGGATAAACTGTACATCGGAAGGTTTTCACTTAATAAAGGATTGGTAATAGCTGATACCGCAACCAAAAAAACAACCAGTCAAATTGAATTTTATGGAAAAAACACGCAATGGAATGAGATCCGTTCCATACAACTGTATCACCCGGACACGTTGTGGGTAGGCACCAATGCCGGATTACTGTGGTTCGACACAAAGACACATCACTATGGTAAAGTAGTGGATGAAAATAAGAATGTGCCGGACCTCTACGAATTGAACATCCTGGCCCCGGCCCGCAAAGACGGATATGCCTGGATGCTCAGTCACCTGGAGGCTGTGGTGGCCCGCTATCATATTGCTTCCCGGTCATTTACATTCTATACTTCAAAAACCAAACCCGCCCTACCCTTTGATAAAGTAAAAAGTATTGCTTACGATGCGTATGGCGATGTTTGGATCGGCGGACATTCGCTTACCCGCTGGAACACACAAAAGCAGTCATTCGACACACTCATCTCCGTATACAGCGGCCCGAATAAATTTGAAGACGACATCGTGGCACTGGTTGCGGATAACAGGGGCTCACTCTGGTTACACAATGCGGCCAACGGGCTGCTTGAATACCGGATCAAAGAAAAAAACTTTGTGAACTATACAAGGAAAGATGGATTACCATCGGATGTGTTTTATGGCTTTAGCCCAGTAATAAATGACCGGCTCTGGATCGCAGGTCATGACCAGTTAACCGGGTTCAATACGCAGACAAAAAAAATGATCATATATGATTACCAGGACGGGCTGCCCGATGATAAACCCAGTGGCCGCTACCTCTATTATGATCCCCCAGGCGGGTTGCTGTACCTTTTTAACCAGCATGTCCTTTCAACATTGTCGGTAAATGAATTTAAACAAACTGATTCCAGCAGTAACCTGATCATTGAGGAATTGTCGGTAAACAATACCCGGCATATTTTTTATCCAACGGATGGCCTGCGTTTAAAACCGGTTGAAAATAATCTTTCGCTGCATTTCAGCATCATTGATTTTGAATCGGGTAATAATTACCAGTTTGCTTATACATTAAACGAAACAGGGAACTGGACGGACCTGGGCGGGCAACGAACTATTAACTTAAGCGGATTATCTCCCGGCAACTATACGATCAGGCTGAAGGGTACCGGCAAGTCGGGCCAGCAGACAATTCAGCAATTTTCCTTTCTTATAACCCCGCCCTACTGGAAAAAGACCTGGTTCCTGTCTGGCCTCATTTTTTTGGTCGCCGCCTTCCTGTATTATGTTTACCGGCGGAGGATAAAGCAGGTGAGGGAAAGAGCCAGCATTGATAAACAGCTTTCGCAGGCTGAGATGAAAGCCCTGCATGCACAGATGAACCCGCATTTTATTTTCAACAGCCTCAACAGTATCCGGGAGATGATCCTTACCAATGAAAACAAAGAAGCTTCGCATTTCCTGAGTAAGTTCGCTCACCTGATACGGATGACACTGGACCAGTCGGGACAATCCTTTATTTCGCTGCGTAATACCATGGAATACCTCACCCGTTACATCGAGATGGAACAGATCCGCAACAGTCATTTCACGTGCCGGATACTGGCTGATGACGAACTGGACCCGGATGAAACCGTTTTGCCTCCGATGCTGATACAGCCCTTTGTTGAAAATGCCATCTGGCATGGAACTACCGGGAAACAAAAAAACATTAATATTAACATTGATTTTAAAAAAGAGGGTAACCAGCTGGTCTGTATCATTGAAGACAATGGCATTGGCATCAGCCGGTCATTGGAAAATAAAAAGAACGGCACGGCCATACATCAGTCGGTCGGAATTGAAAATGTCAATAACCGTATCCGGTTGCTGAATGAAAAGTATAATATTCAAAGCAGTGTGCGCATTGAGGATAAAAATGTTCTGCCGGGCCATACGGAAACAGGTACCGTGGTCACCTTACGGATGCCGCTTAATATAAAAGAAGAATGAAACACATCAAAACCATATTGGTAGATGATGAGCCAAGGGGACTGGCCTCACTTCAAAAACTATTGCAGCTGAACTGTCCTGAAGTAGATGTGGTTGCCTGTTGCAACAATGCCGAGGAGTCTAAAGATGCGATAACCCGGTTGCATCCCCAGCTGGTCTTTCTTGATATTGCCATGCCGGGAAAAACCGGGTTTGACCTGTTAAGAGACCTGGAAGAAATAGATTTTGAGATCATCTTTGTGACTGCCCATAATAATTACATGATACAGGCCTTTCATTTCAGCGCCGTGGATTATTTACTGAAACCTGTTGAAGATGACCTGTTGATGGAAGCTGTGAAAAGGGCCTGGGTAAGAATAAACAACAAAACAGGTGACGGGCACATTGAAACACTGCTGTATAACCTGATGCAAAGGAACGGTACCCAGAAAATGAAATTATGCATCCCTTCCCTCAAAGGTTTCCAGGTGGTGGAAATACAGGATATTATTTATTGTGAAGCCAGCAGCAATTACACCAATTTCCATTTTTCCAACCGGCCCGTCCTTTGCGCTTCTAAACCAATTCATGAATATGAAGAACTGCTGGGAGACTGCAATTTTATCCGCATACACAAATCGTTTATGGTAAACCTGGAACATGTTAAAGAATACATCCGGGGAGAGGGTGGTTCGGTCGTCCTTTCCAATAATCACGAAGTGGAAGTATCCAGGAGAAAAAAGGATATGCTGATGACCCGGATGAAAGATTATTATAAGTTCTGATAAACCAATGCTTTCCCCGCATTCATGAACCCGGCAGAATACAGGCCGGCACCCCTGGGTTTTAACGTTAAATTGAATATGCCCTGGTATAACCATACTCTCCTTCTATTTATGTAAATTGCATTCCCTTTATCATTGAGATGTTCAATTATCATCGGAAGGGCAATTCTTAAATTAAAACCCATTCCCTGGTTCCCGGCAGGGACAAACAGATTATGTTAAAAGACTCACGCAAACAACAGGCCCTCGAATATCACTCAAAAGGAAGGCCTGGAAAGATAGAAGTAATACCCACCAAGGAAGCCAAAACACAAAGAGACCTTTCCCTTGCCTATTCGCCCGGTGTGGCAGAACCCTGCCTGGAGATCGCTGCAAACCCCGAAGACGTTTATAAATACACGGCCAAAGGAAACCTGGTGGGTGTGATCAGCAATGGTACCGCCGTACTTGGCCTGGGTAACATCGGCCCCGAAGCCGGTAAACCGGTGATGGAAGGGAAAGGGGTATTGTTCAAGATCTTTGCCGACATCGATGTGTTCGACATTGAGATCAATGAAACAGACCCGGAAAAATTTGTTCAGATCGTGCAGGCCCTGGAGCCAACTTTCGGCGGCATCAACCTGGAAGACATCAAGTCGCCGGAATGTTTTTACATAGAACAGGAACTGAAGAAGCGCTGCAAGATACCCATCATGCACGACGACCAGCATGGCACAGCCATCATCAGCGCTGCCGGCTTGCTGAATGCACTGGAAATACAGAAAAAGAAGATCGAAAAAGTGCGGTTCGTGGTGAGTGGCGCAGGCGCTGCCGCCATGGCATGCATACAGCTATACGAATCACTGGGCGCCAAACACAGCAACTTCATGGTATTTGACCGTAAAGGTATCCTGTATAAAGGCCGGCCCGATGTGGAAGAACTGAAAGTGAAATTCTGTGTGGATGAAAGATACAAGGACTATGATCTAACCCGGGCCATGAAAGATGCGGATGTTTTTATTGGTTTAAGTACCGGGGATGTGGTAACACCTGAGATGGTAAAAGGCATGGCAAAGAACCCCATCGTTTTTGCCATGGCCAATCCCACGCCCGAGATCAGTTATGAACTGGCTGTGGAAACCCGTAAAGACATCATCATGGCCACCGGCCGCAGTGATTATCCCAACCAGGTGAATAATGTACTGGGGTTCCCCTATATCTTCCGGGGTGCCCTGGATGTAAGGGCCACCCAGATCAATGAAGAAATGAAACTGGCTGCAGTAAAAGCGCTGGCAGAACTTACCAAAGCGCCTGTACCGGATATTGTGAATCTTGCCTATAATGAAAAAACGATCAGCTTCGGTCCCAATTATATCATTCCAAAACCATTAGACCCCCGCCTGTTATCCACCGTAGCGCCGGCCGTTGCAAAAGCTGCCATGGAAAGCGGTGTGGCCAAATACCCGATCACCGATTGGGAGAAATATGAACAGGAACTGAATAGCCGCCTGGGACTGGATAACCAGCTAAGCCGTGTCATTGGCACCAAGGCAAGAAAGGACCCGAAACGGGTGGTGTTTGCCGATGCAGAGAATGTAAAGATCCTTAAAGTGGCACAGTTGGTCATGGAAGAGGGAGTTGCGTATCCCATCCTGCTTGGTAAGGAAGAAAAGATAAGGAAGATGGCAGAAGACAACGGCATCGACCTGGAAGGGATGCCCATCATCAACCCGAAAGATGACAGGAATGAAGAACAACGGAAAAAATTCGGCGACATCTTCTTTGATAAAAGGCATCGCAAAGGCGTGAACCGCTATGAGGCTTCCAAGGCGATGAAGGACCGTAATCATTTTGGCTGCATGTTACTCGAACACGGCGAAGCCGATTGCATGATCAGCGGGCTGAGCAGGAATTATCCCGATACCATCCGCCCCGCATTGCAGATCATCGGCACCGAACCGGGTGTTAAGAAAATTGCCGGCATGTACATCATGTTCACCAAGCGCGGGCCTTTGTTCCTGGCCGATACCACCGTGAACTTCAACCCTACTGCCGAAGAACTGGCGGAGATAACCTTGCTGGTTGCCAAAGAGGTGAAGATGTTCAACATCAAACCACGTATTGCCATGCTTTCCTATTCCAACTTCGGCAGCAGCAATTCACCGGAAGCAAATCTTGTGCGGCATGCCCGGGAACTGGTAAAGGCCAAAGACCCTTCGCTGATCTGCGACGGCGAGGTACAGGGCATACTGGCCTTCAATAAAGAAATACTGAAAGAGAATTATCCTTTCACCGAATTGCTGAATGGCGAAGTGAACACCCTCATCTTCCCCAACCTGGCGGCAGGAAATATTGCCTACAATCTTTTGCAGGAAGTGGGCGGAACCGATTCCATCGGCCCCGTACTGCTTGGATTGAACAAACCGGTGCATGTGCTTCAGCTGGGCAGTTCCATCCGTTCCATTTTCAACATGGTCCTGATCGCCGTGGTGGATGCACAATCCAAATCCAGGACAGATACACAGGAAGAAGTGAAGAAAAGCAAATGGTGGAAGCGCCGTAAGTCGGAAACACACGATACCTGACCGGATTGCCATTTACTATTTACCATTTTTGACAGGCTTTAACCAGCAGCGTTTTACATAATAGTAAATGGTAAATAATAAACAGTTTATATAGTAACTTGTACCCGTAAACCGAATCAACAGATGCTTTTCTTCAATCATTTTGGCCGTTACCTGCTGATGCTGAGAGGCATGCTCACCAGGCCGGAGAACTGGCGCATGTACTGGAAAGAACTCATGCACCAGTGTGTGGAGATCGGGATCGGTTCATTGGGCATTGTTGTCATCATCTCTGTTTTTATGGGTGCGGTGAGTGCCGTGCAAACTTCTTACCAGCTGGTAAGCCCGCTCATACCGGCTTCCACCATTGCACAGATCGTACGGGATACCGTGATCCTTGAATTTGCACCCACCGTGGTATGCATCGTACTGGCCGGTGTGGTAGGCAGCAAGATCGCCAGCGAACTGGGTAACATGCGGGTTAGTGAACAGATAGATGCACTGGAGATCATGGGCATCAACACAAAATCCTATCTCATCATGCCCAAAATACTGGCCAGCCTCATCACCATTCCGTTGCTGGTCATCCTTTCTATGGGACTTGGGATCATGGGTGGGCGGTTAGCCGGAACTGCAACAGGTATCCTTTCAACAGATACCTATGATGCAGGGCTGCTGCTGAACTTTGTACCATACAATGTTTTCTTTGCCCTGGTAAAAGCATATACATTCTCGTTCATCATCAGCACCATCCCTTCTTACTATGGCTATTTTGTAAAAGGCGGTGCACTGGAGATCGGAAGGAGCAGTACGAAAAGCGTGGTGGTGAGTTGTGTGATGATATTGTTTGCAGATTATGTGCTGGCAGCGCTGCTGCTGAACGAATAAGCTGCCCCTATCCCCTAAAGGGGGAAATGGAGAAGATTGAATTTTATTTTTATAACATTCTGGAGAACTTCATTATTCATTGCAGCACTAAAAACTCCGCCAAGAAAGACGGATTTAGGCGGGGGGACAAAAAAGGAGGGGGGAGGGGGGGGAGAAAAAAGCAATGAAGTATTTTTAAAAAGTTGAAAAAAAAAAAACAGAGGACAAAGGGCCCCGGCCCCCCCCCCCTCGAATTCAAAAAAATACAGAAAAGTTTCGATGGTAAAGTAGTGCTGGATAATATCAGTCATGTGATGGAAACGGGCAAGGCCAATCTCATCATCGGGCAAAGCGGCAGCGGCAAGACCGTTTTGCAGAAATGCCTGGTGGGTTTATTTGAACCCGATGAAGGAGAGATCATTTACGACGGCGCAAGTTTCAGTGCCATGAATGTGGATGAGCGGAAATTGTTACGCCAGCAGATCGGCATGCTCTTCCAGGGTTCGGCCCTTTTCGACAGCATGACCGTGGAGCAGAATATCATGTTCCCGCTGGACATGTTCACTTCAAAAAGTTTTTCGGACAAACTTAAGCGGGTGAATGAAGTGCTGGCCAGGGTTAACCTCGAAGGCGTGAATAAAAAATACCCGGCCGAACTCAGCGGTGGCATGAAAAAAAGGGTGGGCATTGCCCGTGCCATCGTACTCAACCCGAAGTACCTGTTTTGCGATGAGCCCAACTCGGGCCTCGATCCCCAGACCTCGATGGTGATCGACCGGCTTGTGCTAGACATCACCCGGGAGTTTAACATGACCACGGTGATCAATACCCACGACATGAACAGCGTAATGGAAATGGGTGAGAACATCATCTACCTCTACGACGGAAAAAAAGAATGGAGCGGCAATAAAAAAGACATCATCTTTTCCAAGAACGAACGCCTGAATAACTTCATTTTTGCCAGCGAATTCTTACAGGATGCCAAAGACATGCGCATGCTGGAAGCCAAGGGAAAGATCGCGGATAACAGGGATATGGATGAGATGCTGAAGTGATACCCGGATATCCAAAATATCCTTTTCTACAATACCCCTTCTGCCCTATCTTTGCGCCAATCCTGCCTGCCGGCAGGCAGGTCTTAATTTTTCATTCTTAATTTTTAATTCTTAATTGATCCATGTCAGTTCTCGTTAACAAAGATTCCAGGATACTCGTACAGGGCTTTACCGGTACCGAGGGCACGTTTCATGCCACACAGATGATCGAATACGGTACCAAAGTAGTGGGCGGCGTTACACCCGGCAAGGGTGGCAGCACCCACCTGGATAAACCCGTTTTTAATACGGTGGCCGATGCAGTTAAAGCAACCGGGGCGGATGTGAGCATCATCTTTGTACCTCCGGCTTTTGCAGCAGACGCCATCATGGAAGCAACCGATGCCGGTATCGCACTGGTGGTTTGCATCACCGAAGGCATCCCCGTGCAGGACATGGTGAAAGTGAAGAATTACCTGAAAAGTAAAAAGACCAGGCTGGTGGGGCCCAACTGCCCCGGCGTTATAACTGCCGAAGAATGTAAAGTGGGCATCATGCCCGGGTTTATTTTCAAAAAAGGAAGGGTGGGTATTGTTTCCAAATCAGGAACCCTGACCTACGAGGCGGCCGACCAGGTGGCCAAAGCAGGGCTGGGCATTTCAACGGCGATCGGTATCGGCGGCGATCCCATCATTGGCACAACCACCAAGGAAGCGGTGGAACTTTTTATGAACGATACAGAGACTGATGCTATCGTAATGATCGGTGAGATCGGCGGTGGCATGGAAGCCGAAGCTGCACACTATATTAAAGCAACCGGGAACAAAAAGCCGGTGGTTGGTTTCATTGCCGGACAAACAGCGCCCCCCGGCCGCCGTATGGGCCATGCAGGAGCCATCGTTGGTGGGGCAGACGATACCGCCGCTGCCAAAATGAAGATCATGGCCGAGTGCGGCATTCATGTGGTGGCCAGCCCGGCCGATATTGGTAAGACAATGGCAGAAGTGATGAAGAAATAAAAACGTAAAATTTCTTTTGCATAAGCCCGGACATGTTCCGGGTTTTTAAATTTATGTACGCCCCATTCTCGATCCCCCTCTCCCTTGGAGAGGGGGATAAGGGGTGAGGTAAAAAAAACCGGGGCTTTCACCCCGGCCTAAAGTATAGCCATAAAACAACGTTTAGCCTGCATAGGATTATGCTCTAAAACTGTTCTCCTCTATATAACCAATACACATGCCATGGGGTTCATTTCTGCCGCAAAGGAAATGTTAAAGAAAATTACAAACATTACTTGTGCAAATCATACATAACACACATCTCATTGCTGACGTATATTTAACCGCCATTGTAAACATGCTCGGTCACAAATTGTATCTTGTAAATAAAATATCCCGTATGTCTCTAAAGAAAATCCTCCTGGTTATTTTTTTGTTAACCGGCATTTCCCCGGTCACAATGTCACAATCAAAAAACGACTATCCAAAAAGCTGGAAGAAGGTGGAAGAACTGGAGAAAAAGGGGCTCACCCGGTCTGCCCTGAAGGAAGTGCTGAACATTTACAACCTGGCCGTAAAAGACGGCAACGATGCCCAGCAGATAAAGACCTGCATGTACCAGGTGAAGTACCGCAATATGCTGGATGAGGACAGCCAGGAGAATAATATCTTTTTTGTGGATACCCTTATTGCCAGGGCCAAATCACCTGCAAAGAACATTTTACAGAGTATGCAGGCCGAAATGTTCTGGCAATACCTGCAGAATAACCGCTGGAAATTCTATGACCGCACCAAACTGGCCGAAGAAAAAAGCAGGGACATCAGTACCTGGAGCATTGACAAACTCTACACAACCATTACAAAACTGTACCGAGCCTCTTTACTGAACGACAATATTTTAAAGAACACAAAACTGGAAGGACTGGATGCCATCATCATCCGGGGAGAAAATACCCGGCAACTACGCCCCACCCTCTTTGATTTCCTGGCCCACCGGGCGCTGGAATTCTTTATGAATGACGAGGATGGAGTTACCAAACCGGCTTACCAGTTTAAGATCGACGAGCCCCATGCTTTTGCCAAGGCAGATGATTTCATAAAAGCATCCTTCAAAACCAAGGATACGGCATCGCTGCAGCAGAAGGCCATCCTTCTCCTGCAGGATATACTTAAATTCCACATTTCAGATGCCAATCATGAAGCATTGATCGATGCCGACCTGTTACGGCTCGACTTTGTGAATAACAATGGCGTGATGGACGGAAAGGAAAAATTGTATGAAGAAGCACTCAGGAATGTCGAACAGAAATACCCGGATAACCCGGCTGCTGCACAGGCCACTTACTTACGTGGACAGATCTACCTGCAACGTGGCCGCGGCTATGAGCCATTTACCAAAACCGATTACCAGTATGAAATAAAAAGGGCGAAGGAATTGTTTGAAGCACTGTATGCCCGTTTTCCAAAATCAGAAGGCGGCATCAATGCCAGGAACAGCCTGATGGAAATAGAACAGCCTTCTTTAAGTCTTGAAACAGAAAAAGTGAATGTGCCGCTGCAACCCTTCCGAACCCTGGTAAAGTATAAGAACATCAAAACGGTTTACCTGCGGGTAATAAGAACCAGCCGGGAAGAGATCAGGAAACTCGACCGGGGGGATTATGAGAAACTCTGGAAGGCGTATACTGACATGAAGCCTGAAAAAAACTGGAGCATCAACCTCCCCGACCTGCAGGATCACCAGCAACACAGCGCCGAAATAAGAACAGATGGCCTGGCAAACGGCACCTACTTCATACTGGCCAGTATTGATCCAGGCTTTTCGCTTACCAAGAACATCATTGCCCGCCAGCTTACTTATGTCAGCAACATCAGTTACATAAATACCAATTCCAACGATTACTATGTGCTGCACCGGGATAATGGCCAGCCGCTGGCAAAAGCCCGGGTACAGGTATGGGAATCAAGATACAATCAAAAAATAAGTGCGTACGAAGAAATAAAAGCAGAAAAGTACCTGACGGATGAATCCGGTTTTTTCAGGTTAAAAGAAATAAAGGAATACCGGAATTTCAGGCTGCAGATCGATCACGACGGTGATGAACTCTTCATGGACGATGGTAATAGTTATTACTACAGCAGCTACAACGGCTATGCTCCCACAATAAAACCGCAGACATTCTTATTCACCGACCGCAGCATTTACCGTCCGGGGCAAACCGTTTATTTCAAAGGCATCGTGGTAAAAAAAGATGCAAATGCCGCAAAAAGCTCCGTGGTCCCGGGTTTTAAAACGAAAGTCATGCTGCGGGATGCCAATGGGCAAAAGTCCGCAGAACTTGCGCTGGTCACCAATGAATTCGGGAGTTACAATGGTTCATTCCGTTTGCCGGAAGGGGTAATGAACGGTTCTTTCAGCCTGGTGGACTCGCTGACCAATGCGTACCATAGTTTCAGCGTGGAAGAATACAAGCGTCCCAAATTCTCCACCGAGATACAAAAGCCCAAAGGGACCTATCGCATCAACGACAGCATAATAGTATCAGGCACGGCAAAAGCCTATGCAGGTAATAATATCGATGGCGCCAAAGTAAGCTACCGGGTAGTGCGTAAGGTACGCTACCCCATCTGGTGGGGATGGTATTCCTATAAACCCCTTTATGGCAGCACGGAAGAAGTGGAGATCAGCAACGGTACAACAACCACCGATGCAAAAGGTGAATTCAAAATAAATTTCAAAGCCATACCCGATGCATCCGTTGATAAAAAAGACCAGCCCACATTTTATTACGATGTGAGTGCCGATGTTACCGACATCAATGGCGAAACAAGAAGCGGTAATACATCTGTGGCGGTGGCCTACCAATCGCTTCAACTGAATATTGATATGCCGGAGAAAATGCCGGGCGACAGCCTGCATGCATTAAATATCCGCAGCACCAACCTGAACGAAATTTTTGAAAAGGCCAATGTGCATGTAACATTCACCCGGGTAAGATCCCCGGGTAAGATCTTCCGGGAGCGTTACTGGGAAATGCCCGACCAGTTCGTGATGAGCCGGAATGAATACGAAGCCTGGTTCCCGTATGATGTTTACAAGGATGAGGACAAGATGCAGAACTGGCCCCTCGCAGAGAAGTTCATTGATAAGGCAGATTCAACAAATGAGGATGGAAATTGGGAACTGGGAGTGAAAGGCTGGCAACCCGGCTGGTATAAGATCGTGGCCACTACAAAGGATAAATACGGTGAAGAGGTGAAAGCGGAGAAGTTCATCAGGGTCCTGAGCGGAGTCGAAGGACAGGCAGGCAAGGGTCTGAGCGAAGTCGAAGACCCGGTCACATTCATAGCTTCAAAGCAGGTAGCTGAACCCGGGGATAATATCACATACAGCATCCGCTCGGGCTTTCCCAATGGTTGGCTCATACAGGTGATACAGCGGATGAGCAATTCAGGCAAGCCTGCAAGCCAGAATATCTCTTCGGTGATGCCCATTCAATCAACCATACCGGTTACTGAGAATGACCGGGGCGGCATCGCCATCAGTTATGCATTTGTAAAACACAACCGGGTGTATAGCGGCACTGAAAGTTTTGCTGTGCCCTGGAGTAACAAAGACCTTAATATCAGTTACGAAACCTTCCGGGATAAACTATTACCCGGTAGCCAGGAAAAATGGAAAGTAAAGATCAGCGGTAACAAAGGAGAGAAAGTAGCAGCTGAAATGCTGGCTGGCATGTACGATGCAAGTCTTGACCAGTTTAAACCACATAGCTGGAATAAAATAAATATCTGGCCCGGCATGTATAATATAACCAGGTGGGAGAAAAATGGATTTGAAAAAACAGAATCAGATGAATATAATAAGAGGGAATATGTGCAGCTAAGTGGAGCAACTAAATCGTATGACAGGCTTACAAGTGATTTCTTGGAATCCCGTTACACCAGGCAGGTTAAATATATGTATAATGTTGCTGCACCTTTAGCCGATAGCTCTTTAGCCGGCAAAGTAGCAGGGGCAAAGGTTCGTAGCCAGGCTGAAGCTAAACTGGGTGCTGAAACGACGATTCGCTTACGTGGGTCCAATAGTCTTGGCGTAGGTGCCGGTGCTTTATATATTGTTGATGGAGTTGTCATGGAAAGCGGAACTGATATTAACCCTGACGATATAACTGATTACACAATTATGCAAGGTCCCGAAGCTACCGCTATTTACGGGTCAAGAGCAGCCAATGGTGCAATTATAGTAACCACCAAATCCGGCAAAGGTTCAAAACCTAAATTAGATGAGATAAAGGCAAGAAAAAATTTCAACGAAACCGCCTTCTTCTTCCCCGAACTGAGAACAGATGCAGGAGGCAACGTGGAATTTTCCTTTACCATGCCCGAGGCTTTGACGAAGTGGAAGCTGATGACATTGGCGCATACCAAAGACCTGGCAAGTGGTTATACATCGAAAACGGTAGTCACCCAAAAACCCCTGATGGTACAACCCAATGCTCCTCGCTTTATGAGGGAGGGTGACAATATGGAATTCAGCGCCAAGATCGTGAACCTGGGCGATAGTGAAGTGACCGGCATTGCACAACTGGAATTACTGGATGCCGCCAGCAACAAACCGGTTGACGGCTGGTTCAAGAACGTGTTCCCCAACCAGTACTTCACCGTGGCAGCCGGGCAAAGCGCAGCCGTGAAGTTCCCGATGGAGATACCGTTCAACTTTAATTCGGCCATGACCTACCGCATTATTGCCAGGGCAGGCAATTATTCCGACGGGGAAGAAATGGCTATTCCGGTTTTAACCAACCGCATGCTGGTTACAGAAAGCCTGCCCATCAATATGCGTAATAAAACAACAAAGAATTTTAAGTTTGACAAACTATTCAACAGCGGCAGCAGCACAACGCTTACCCATCATGCATTAACCGTTGAATATACCGGCAACCCCGCCTGGTATGCCGTACAGGCCCTGCCCTACCTGATGGAATATCCATATGAATGCGCAGAACAAACTTTTAACCGTTATTATGCAAACACACTGGCTTCCTTCATCAGCAAGTCGGTACCAAAAATAAAGACAGTATTTGAAAGCTGGAAGAATCTTGACACCGCAGCATTATTGAGTAATCTCCAAAAAAATGAGGAACTGAAATCGGCCCTCTTGCAGGAAACACCCTGGGTACTGGATGCACAGAACGAGAACCAGCAAAAGAAGAATATCGCCCTGCTGTTCGATATGGTACGCATGAGCAGGGAGCAGGAAAGCGCTTTCAACAAACTGAAAGAGATGCAGGGTCTCAACGGTGGCTTCACCTGGTTCAAGGGCGGCATCGATGACCGGTATATGACCCAGTACATTGCCACCGGCATCGGCCACTTACGCAAACTGAATGCACTGGCCGGGGATAATTATCAAACCATAAAAACCATCGTGGATAAAGCGATCCCCTATCTCGATAAGAAAATAAAAAGAGGATTACGAGAATCTCATCCGCTACAAGGTGAAACTAACAAACAATAACTTTAGCTATATTCAGATCCAATACCTGTACATGCGGAGTTTCTTTCCGGAATACAAGATGGCTGCTGCCTCACAAACAGCTTATAACTATTATACCGGCCAGGCTAAAAAATTCTGGCTCAGCAACAGCAAGTACATGCAGGCCATGATCGCACTGGCATTGCACCGCAGCAATGATGCGGTAACGCCAAAAGCCATTATAAGATCATTGAAAGAAAATTCCATCAGCAAGGAAGAGATGGGCATGTACTGGAAAGAATGGACAACCGGCGGATATTACTGGCACCAGGCACCCATAGAAAGCCAGGCCATGATGATCGAAGCATTTACTGATATTGATAAAGATGTAACCACCATCGATGACCTGAAGACCTGGCTGCTGAAACAAAAGCAAACCCGGAACTGGAAGACCACCAAAGCAACGGCCGAAGCCTGCTATGCATTGTTACTAGGCGGCAGCAACTGGTTTAGTGAAGAGAAAGAAGTAATCATAAAAATTGGAAACGAAATATTTTCTACAGCGTCACCCTCTCCTTTAGGAGAGGGACGGGGTGAGGTTGAAGCAGGAACCGGTTATTTCAAAAAAAGAATTGAAGCAGATAAAGTAAAACCAGAAATGGGCAATATTTCCGTCTCCGTAAAATCAGCAGACTCTAAGGTTCCTTCTTCAGGGGGCAGTTGGGGGGCTGTTTACTGGCAATACTTTGAAGACCTGGATAAGATAACTCCCGCTGAAACACCCTTAAAGCTGGTGAAGAAATTATTTGTTGAAAAGAATTCTGACAAAGGACCTGTACTGGTAGCCTTAGAAGACGGTGCCGGGCTGAAAGTGGGCGACAAGATAAAAGTACGTATCGAATTAAAGGTTGACCGGGACATGGAATACGTGCACATGAAAGACATGCGGGCAGCCTGCATGGAACCAACCAATGTCATCAGCCAATATAAATACCAGGGCGGACTGGGATATTATGAAAGTACCAAAGATGCCAGCACCAATTTCTTCTTTGGCTGGCTGGCCCGGGGCAGTTATGTTTTTGAATACCCGATGTTCGTGACCCATGCCGGTAATTTCAGCAATGGCATTACTACGATACAATGTATGTATGCTCCTGAATTTACCAGTCACAGTGAAGGGATACGGGTGAGCGTAGAATGATGAGTCATAAGGAATAAGTCATAAGTTCTAAGTAATAAGTAATAAGTCCAAGTTTCTAATTTAATGTTTTTGTACTTTTAATCCAACACTTATTACTTAGAACTTATAACTTTTACCAGCATGTCAAACGAACACGCCTATTCCATACCCATCCGTTACCGCCGGATGGAAAACCTGCACATTGTTTTCTGGTTATTCAAAGACATCAGCTGGTGCATGATATGGAAACCGCTAGGTATTGCCATGATCTTCCCTACCCTCATCATTGCCATTGTTATTTCTTTCCGAACCCGGCAATTCATGAGTGAGGTCTGTCATAATGTGGCCATCGTTTTCTGGATCACCGCCAATGCCTACTGGATGGTCAGCGAATTCTTAGGTTTTGATACCAGGATCCTCTTCGGTGAATATACCTTTAAACACCTGGCCATCATCCCCTTTGTTATCGGCATCCTGTTGCTGGGGTACTATTACATAATATGGAAGCCCATGCACAAAAATTCCGTGGAAACGATGTAAGCCATTTAAATTATCTTTGCCGCTCAATTTGAGATACCTATATGTACAGAACTCATACCTGCGGTGAATTAAGATTAACTGATAAGACCAAAGAAGTAACCCTGGCCGGATGGGTACAAACCGTCCGTAAATTCGGCAGCATCACGTTCATTGACCTGCGTGACCGCTACGGCATCACCCAGTTATTGTTTGCAGAAAGTTTAAACGCAGACCTGGATGCCAACCCGCTGGGAAGGGAATTTGTGCTGCAGGTAAAGGGCACCGTCAATGAACGTACCAGCAAAAATGCCAACATCCCAACGGGCGATATTGAGATCATAGTTGCTGAATTTAAGATACTAAACAAATCAGCCGTACCCCCCTTCACCATACAGGATGATACCGATGGCGGTGATGACCTGCGGATGAAATACCGTTTCCTCGACCTGCGGAGAAATGCCGTTAAGAAGAACCTGGAACTGCGCTATGCGGTTGGCAGAAGCACACGGAACTACCTTCATGAAAATGATTTCATGGATATTGAAACGCCTTTCCTGATCAAAAGTACACCGGAGGGCGCCCGGGATTTTGTGGTCCCGTCCAGGATGAACCCCGGACAGTTCTATGCACTGCCCCAGAGTCCGCAAACATTTAAGCAGTTGCTGATGGTGAGCGGGTACGACCGCTACTACCAGATCGTGAAATGTTTCCGGGATGAGGACCTGCGTGCCGACCGGCAGCCTGAGTTCACCCAGATAGACTGCGAAATGTGTTTTGTAGAGCAGGAAGATATTTTAACCATGTTTGAAGGGCTGGTAAAAAGGATATTCAAAGATGTGAAGAATGTTGACTACACAGAAAAAGTGGAACGCATGACCTGGGAGGAAGCCATGTGGAATTACGGGAACGACAAGCCCGATATCCGTTTCAACATGAAACTCTGCAACCTGAAATACCCGGCACATACTTTTCCGGGGAAAGAAAATATCTCATCCCTGATCGCCGGTGAGTTTGCGGTATTCAATGATGCCGAGAGTGTGATCGCCATTACAGCGCCGGGTTGCAGCGAGTACAGCCGTAAACAAACAGATGAACTGACCGAGTGGGTGAAGCGCCCGCAGATCGGCATGAAAGGCCTGGTGTTCATTAAATGCAATGCCGACGGAACATTCAAAAGCAGTGTCGATAAATTTTACAGCGAAGACAAACTGAAAGCGATCGCTGCTGCTGCCAATGCCAAAGCCGGCGACCTGGTTTTAATTCTTGCCGGGGCAGAAGAAAGGACAAGAAAAGCCACCAGTGAACTTCGCCTGGAAATGGCCACCCGGCTGGGTTTACGCAGGCCTGATGAATTCAGGTTATTATGGGTGCTCGACTTCCCGCTGTTTGAATACGATGAAGAAGGCAACCGCTGGGTGGCAAGGCATCATCCGTTCACATCACCCAAGCCAGCACAGATCGAAACAATGATCAATAACAACCCGGCCATTGAAAATGCAACCGAGTATTTAAAACATCCTTATGCCAATATCAAGGCCAATGCCTACGATATGGTACTGAACGGGAATGAGATCGGCGGCGGTTCCATACGCATTTACCAGCGGGAACTGCAGGAAAAAATGTTTGCCGCCCTGGGCATGGATGCAGCAGAACAGCAACATAAATTCGGATTCTTACTCGGCGCTTTTGAATACGGCGCTCCTCCGCATGGTGGTATTGCCTTCGGGTTCGACCGGCTTTGTTCCATACTGGGCGGCAGTGAAAGCATCCGTGACTTTATCGCCTTCCCCAAGAACAATGCAGGCAGGGATGTGATGCTGGATGCACCGGCAAGTATTGATGAGAAGCAGTTCGTGGAATTGCAGATAAAACTGGATTTGAAAAGCTAAATAGTTTTTTTGAAAAAATGGTGGCTACATACAATTGCCTGTGTTGGTAATGCTGTTGCTGCGACCGCAATTCTGGTCTTATTTTTTTACGACATATTTTCAACTCCTTTCGATTTTCATTCAGGTGATATTCTTTTACTTTTGGTAATCTTGGCTGGTTATGGAATTTATATTATTTCGGATATCTGGGGAATAACACTCTACTATCGGCATAAAAATATCGGTGAAATTTCTTTTACAGATAAGGGAAAGACCCAGGTTCTTATCGTTTTCCTCATGTTGATCCAATCATTTTCTGGATACATCTCTTTTGCGGTAATAAGAAGGCTAATGATATACTTCCCCTCCCTATATGAATTTGGCGACCTTATGGATATTATAGGAATATTGTTTGTTGTAACCTTCTTCACCTCGGTTATTGTAATTATCGGTTATATTTTATTATTCAGAGCTATTAAAAAAAATAAAACCATTATCAGCAAAGAAATTGACAGTATAGGAAGCAATAGTTTTACCGAAAAGTAAATCTGCCTGATACTGTGTATCACCAGGAACCTTAATTTTGAATTCTTAATTTTTAATTTTGACTTCACTCCCTCCCCTCGCCGAACGCCTTCGCCCTTCCACTTTAGATGACCTGGTGGGCCAGCAGCACCTTACCGGCAAGGGAAGCATATTGCGCAAGGCCATTGAGCAGGGAAAGGTTCCCAGCATGATCCTGTGGGGGCCGCCGGGCGTGGGTAAAACCACCATTGCCAACATCATTGCCAATACGTTGAATGTTCCTTTCTATACACTCAGTGCCATTTCCTCCGGGGTAAAAGAAGTACGGGAAGTGATCGACCTTGCAAAAAAACAAAGCAATGTCATACTGTTCATTGATGAGATACACCGCTTCAACAAAGGCCAGCAGGATGCATTGCTCGGGGCTGTGGAAAAAGGCATCATCACATTGATCGGCGCTACTACCGAAAACCCTTCCTTTGAAGTGAACAGCGCCTTGCTGAGCAGGACCCAGGTGTATATACTGAAGGCGCTCGATGAAAAAGACCTCATCAACCTGTTGCAACATGCTATACAGAATGATGAAGCGTTGAAAACAAAAAAGATAGAACTAAAGGAGACCGAAGCGCTGATCAATATTTCCGGCGGTGATGCAAGGAAATTACTGAACCTGCTGGAACTGGTGACGGATTCTCTGGGCAGCAATGCGGTGATCACCGATGATATTGTGATGGAAATTGCCCAGCAGCGCATTGCCCTATATGATAAAAAAGGCGAACAGCATTACGACATCATCTCTGCCTTCATCAAATCCATCCGTGGCAGCGACCCCAATGCAGCCGTGTACTGGCTGGCACGCATGATCGAAGGCGGCGAAGACGTGAAGTTCATTGCCCGCCGGATGCTGATACTGGCCAGTGAAGACATCGGGAATGCCAACCCCAATGCGCTGTTACTTGCCAATGCAACTTTTGATGCAGTCAACAAAATAGGTTACCCCGAATCGCAACTGATCTTATCCCAGTGTGCCATTTACCTGGCCAGCAGCGCTAAAAGCAATAGCGCCACAACAGCCATCGGCGCTGCCCTGGGTGCGGTAAGGGAACATGGTGATCTTTCGGTTCCCTTACACATACGCAACGCCCCCACCAAACTGATGAAGCGGGAAGGCTATGGAAAAGGCTATGAGTATTCGCACAATTACGACAATAATTTCTCGCCGCAGGAATACCTGCCCGGTGAAATCAGCGGCACTTCTTTTTACCAACCAGGTAGAAATTTACGGGAAGAAGAACTGCGGAAATTCTTAAAGATGTTGTGGAAGGATAAGTACAAATATTAAAAACCAATAAGAAACAGTCATCCTTTTTCTGAATGTGGCCGGTGGAACACCGGCCACGGCAGCCTCCCGCGGTTGGTGTCCCCACCAACCGCAAAATGGAAACGGAATTTTCATTCCTGGCAAATTCTAAGCAGCAAATCACTTTTTCTTCTGAATGATCAGTCCGATCGAAGTAACCACGTATTTATCTACCTGCAATTTCAGGTGTATCTTCTGTTGGTGCGGCTCTGTATCCACTGCATAATCCTCCGGTAAGCCTCCCACAGAAAAATCCAGTTCCTCCACGAAATGGCCTTCCTTCTGCAGTTCATTCACAATATGTTCAATGTCCCGCTGGCGGTAGATCACCGTGCTGTTATTCTCCTGCGTTTCATCATTGGAGGATACATTGTACTCGGTGGTATGTACAGACCATCCACCCGGCTTCAGCGTTTTTAACTGGTTCTTTAAGAACCGGAAACCCTTATCCAATGTTCCCAGATGCTCAAAAAGAACAACTGCTCCAGTTGAAATCAAAATCAACCAGGTCATCGGGTATATCATTCATATCCACTGGCCGGTAGCCAACCAGTTTATTAAAATCAGCCTCATCACAAAGTTGCCGGGTATTCAATGACTCCAGGCCAAAACAAAGCTGGTTGCCGTTTTCCCATCCCATCTCAATTCCCTTTTCCGGAAAAATATCGGTTGCCAGGATGCTGCAGCCAAAGCTGGCAAACATGGCCGGCAACGGCTCGGTGCCAACTGCAAATACCAATCCACGCTTTCCTGTTGCAATGCATCCCCTTTCAAACAAAGCCTGCATCACAAAAACAAATTCCCATTGCTTGCGGTGAAAATTTGGCTTCTCACCCAACTGGTCGCACCAGTATTTGAACCAACCGGCATGATAATCCTTTGCCTTGCACAACTCCGATCTTCTTTTACCAAAGTCATAGACCAGCGAAGAATTCCATTGCCTGCATGCTGATTTTGTTTTCATGCGAACATTTTATAGATTCATACTACAGCAACGACCTGTAAACGTTCAGGTAATCCATTGCCTTCTCCTGCCAACTGAATTGATTGCCCCTGGCAACGATCCGTTTTGCCAGCCCGTTGCGTTGGTATTCAACCATTCCGTCATCAAAGACCTGCTGCATATGATCCGGTTCAAAACTGCTGAAATAAAATGAAACATCTCCGCCGATCTCAGGCAAAGAAGTGAGATTGGACAAGAAGATCGGCTTCCCGAATTTCATGGCTTCCACCACCGGCGCTCCAAAGCCCTCCGCAAGCGAAGGCAGTATGAATGCCTGGCAGTTTTTAAAATACCATGCTTTGTCTTCTTCCGAAACCGGTCCAAGCACATGCAGCCTTTCAGAAACACCCAGTTTCCGGGCCAGGATGCGCATGCGGTTTACATAATCTGCGTCATCCAGCTTACCGGCCACCACCATTTCAAATTCCGTGTTCTTTAAAAGCGGCACCAGCGTATGAAAATTCTTTTTCCGGTTCACATAGCCCATGGTAAATATAAAAGGCCCGGAGGGCTTATAACCAGCCGGTGTTGCAGGGGGAATTGTTACATTGTGTGTGCCATTATGGATCACATGCACCGGCTTGTTATGTACATCCATATGTGCAAGCACATCCGATTTGCAGTGATGAGAGATGCAAACTATGGCATCGCTCCGGTCGATCAGGCGTTGGGTTTTATTCAGGCTGTCCCGCTGTTCTTTTGGTGTTCGGCCCTCATGCAGGCAATTGAGATCATGAATGGTAAGCAATACTTTTATCCTTTTATTCTTCTGGGGTACAATGACCCTTCCCGACTGAAAAGGCGCATGCCAGATATTACAATCCCCCAAAAAGGTTTGAAGAATTTCAGGTGCCATTTTTTTTCTATGATGCAACTGGCTTCATCCCCAAATGATCCTTTCTCGGTGGGTGGAACATAAAATTCAATACGGCCTTCCTGCTCTTTATCCAATGCCTCTTTGACATACCTGCCTAAATTGAGGCAATAGTGATACAGACCGGAGTCCCGGTAACGCATCAGGTCGCAGTCCAGCGTGATCTTATACATAGGAGGCCTTTTAGTTTGTGATAATCCCGGTTCAGCCAGGTTTTATGCCTGTTCAGCCACTCTCTTAGCTGCTGTAAAATTATTGAATGTAATTTGATATAGGCTGGATCTTTAAACCAGTACCGGTTTCAAAACATGCAGCACCGTATTTGATGCAAATATTTTAACTTTCAATTACCAAACCATTGCCTATCTTAAAACAGGTATTCTGAACATCTACCATGAAAAGGATCATTTTTGACTGCGAAAGAATGAAGTACCCCGATACCGGTTTGTTTCATTACTGCCTGAACCTGGGCAATCACCTGGCAACGTATAATACCCCCGGCGAAGAAGAGATCACTTTTTACAGTCCGAACCCGGCCGCAAAGTTTTTTGATCCCGGTAGCAAACTTATCAACCAGTATGAACTTCATAAGCTCCGGATGCCATCATTAAAAAGATACGGGATCTGGCATGCCACATACCAGGACAGTTATTACCTGCCGTTCAGGAATAAACAGATCAAAGTTGTACTGAGCATACACGACCTGAATTTTATGTACGACGATTCAAAGCCGGAAGGAAAAAAGCAAAAATATCTCCGGCGCCTGCAGATGCTCATCAACCGTGCCGATGTGATCATCTGCGTGAGTGAATACAGCAAAAAAGATGTGAGCTTTTACTGCGACACCAACAACAAGCCGGTACATGTGATACACAACGGAACCAATACGCTTACTGAACCCAGGTTGGGTACTTGCTCTTACCAGCCTCTCAAACCCTTTATCTTTTCATTGGGCACCATGAATCACAAAAAGAATTTTCATACCCTGTTGCCGCTGGTACAGCAGCACAAGGATATGGAACTGGTTATTGCAGGCAGGAGGGACGACAACAATTATCACAACTTCATCCTGGATACGGCCGAAAAAATGGGGATCCACGATAACCTGCGCCTGGTGGGATCCATATCAGAAGCTGAGAAATCCTGGTATTTCAATAACTGCTGTGCTTTTGCATTTCCGTCCAATGCCGAGGGTTTCGGGCTACCTGTTACCGAAGCAATGTCGGTGGGCAAGCCGATATTCCTGTCGCAACGCACGGCCTTGCCCGAGATCGGCGGCGATGTGGCCTTTTACTTCCAGAATTTTTCGGCTGCACATATGAAAGAGACCTTTGTTGCCGGCATGAAGCGATACAAAAGGTTTAACATGAAAGAGGACATCATAAAAAAAGGGAAAGAGTATTGCTGGGACCATGCCGCACAGGAATACTGGAAAATATACCGTTCACTTTACTGAATCAACTGCAACCAATGAAGACCTACCGCCGACTGATGAGATTTGCAAAGCCGTACCGGTACTTTGTTGTTCCCTTTTTTGTTTTCACGTTGATAGCTGCTTTTTTCAGCGTATTCCAGTTCACGTTACTCATTCCGTTGCTGAATTTCCTGTTTGATCATCATACGGCAGAAAGCATGAAGCAGTATGCCACAGCGCCTGCATTCTCTTTCTCGGCTTCCTATTTTAAAGACCTTTTCTACTACCAGGTATATCATTTAAAAACAATGAACCCGGTATATGCACTGTATTTCATGTCGGCACTGATCGTGCTGGCAGTGATACTCACCAACCTGTTCCGGTACCTGGCCCAGCGCAGTATGATCAATTCCCGGACGCTTTTAGTGAAGCGGATACGGGAAGCCATTTTTGAGAAGATGAACCACCTGCACATGGGCTATTTTACCAAAGAGCATAAAGGGGACCTCATTTCCCGGATGAACTCGGATGTTTTTGAGATCGAAGCGGTGGCGGCCAACTCACTGGAAGTATTGTTCAAGGAACCGTACATGATGATCGCGTACTTCATTGCTTTGTTTACCATTTCAGTAAAGCTCACTTTATTCACCCTGCTCATCATCCCCATATCAGCTGTTGGCATTGCCATGGTCACAAAAAAATTGCGCAAGGAAGCCGCGGATATGCAATCCTCCATCGGCCGCCTGCTCACCATCATCGACGAGAGCCTGATGGGGATGCGCATCATCCGGTCATTCAATGCCACCGGCTTCATCTTAAAAAGGTTCAGCCGGGAAAATGATTTTTACCGTAAGGCAAGTTTACAGGGCTTTAAAAAAAGAGAACTGGCACCGGCATTTTCAGAAGTATCGGGTGTGATCGTGGTGGCAGGCATACTGATCTATGGCGGCTCGATGATCCTGGAGAACCAGGGTGTTAATTCCCCCGGCGCCCTCCAGGCAAGTGAATTCATTGCTTTCATTGCCATCTTTTCGCAGGTGATCAGGCCGGCGAAAGCCATGGTGGTTGCGCTGGCCAATATCCAGCGTGGCGAAGCATCGGGCAAAAGGATCCTGGAAGTACTGGATACCAGAATTGAAGTGGCCGATCATCCGGATGCGGTAACACTAAGGTCGTTCAACAATGAAATTGAGTTTAATAACGTCTGCTTTGGGTATTCAGACAAACCGGTTTTGCAGGATATATCTTTCACCCTTGAAAAAGGCAGAACGCTTGCCCTGGTAGGTCCCTCCGGCGTGGGTAAATCAACCATTGCCGACCTGTTGCCCCGTTTTTATGACGTTACAACCGGCAGCATTACCATCGACGGAAAAGACATCCGCAACTATACCATGGAATCATTGAGGAGCCAGATGAGTTTTGTTACCCAGGATATCATCCTGTTCAATGACAGCATCTTCAATAATATTGCGCTGGGCAAACCCGATGCCAGCGAAGAAGATGTGATGCGGGCAGCTAAAATTGCCAATGCCCATGACTTCATAATGGAAACTGAAAATGGGTATCAAACCAATATCGGCGACAGGGGTGTACGCCTGTCGGGCGGCCAGCGCCAGCGCATCAGTATTGCCCGTGCTGTTTTTAAGAACCCGGCGATATTGATCCTGGATGAAGCCACTTCGGCCCTCGATACCGAATCGGAAAGATCGGTGCAGGATGCATTGAATAACCTGATGCAGGGAAGGACCACCCTGGTGATCGCACACCGGCTGAGTACCATCCAGGAAGCCGATGAGATATTGATCCTGCAGGATGGGCAGATAATGGAACGAGGCAATCATTTTGAACTGATCGGGATCGAAGAAAGTATTTACAGGCGGCTTACCCTGATGCAGAAGATCGCCTGATCTTTCTGTTAATCTTTTGTCATACCGGCATTTTTCAAAAAATATTATCCGTATTTTCCCGTTTCAAAAAACGGCTATGAAACTGAAAATACAGGCATTGCTCCCCCTTGCACTCTTATTTTTCGTTGCGTCCTGTTCAAAAGACGATACGAATACGGGTGGAGGCCCCGCCAGCATTGCTGCCAAAACCACTTTAAATGTTTCTTACGGGGTAGACCCGCTGCAGAAAATGGATATCTACCTGCCTGCCAACCGCACCGTTACCGGTACCAAAGTGATCATCCTGATCCATGGCGGCGGCTGGACACAGGGAGATAAAAATGATTTTAATGTTGCGATCGATACCTTGAAGAAGCGGCTGCCCGATTATGCCATTTTCAACATCAATTACCGGCTTGCCACGGTTGGAGCAAATCTCTTCCCCACCCAGGAAATGGATGTAAAAGCGGCTGTTGAATTCATTTACGGCAACCGCAGCACGTACCTGGTGAGTGATAAATTTGTTTTGATGGGCGCCAGCGCCGGCGGGCACCTGTCGCTGCTGCAGGGATATAAATATACCAGCCCGGTGAAGATAAAAGCGGTTGTTGATTTCTTCGGCCCAACCGACATGGCAGATCTGTATAATAATCCAGGCAGTTACCCTGCCGCTGCCATTTTTCTTTTGATGGGTGGAACAACTCCCGCAACCAACCCAACCCTGTACCAGCAATCAAGCCCGCTAACCTATGCCACTGCCACCAGTTGCCCGACAATTATTTTGCAGGGGGGCCTGGATCCGCTGGTGAATGCAACCACCCAATCGCTGGCATTGAAGAATAAATTGACCACGGCCGGAGCCGTTAATGAATATGTATTCTATCCAACAGGCGGCCATGGCGACTGGGATGTTGCCACATACACGGATGCCTACAATAAGATACAGGTATTCCTGGCTGCAAACGTTCAGTAAACCCATTACACTATTTTTGAAAAGGCATTCTGTCTGCGGCGGGATGCCTTTTTTTATTTTACTTTGTACCAATGAAAAACACCGTTTACCTTTCCCTGCTGAGTTTGATTTTCATCTGTTCCCAGGCCTTTGCACAAAAAGACACAACCCTGTATGCAAAGAACGCCCTCAAAGCTACCCGTACAAAAGAATACCATAACCTGGTTAATAACAGCATTACCAAAAATTTATCACTCCCCTTAAACAATACAACCGAAGAGAACTGGATCGATGCCTTTATGGCAATGGAACTCACCACGTACCGGTCTGGCTGGGTGGATAATAAGATCAGGCATGCATTTGACTCGATTGAAAAAAGAAGTACCGAGTTTCAGCGGGCACTGCTGGAACTGGCTTATTCGAATTATAAGGGGAAGTTCATTGATGCGGCAGAACGGTTAATGCGGGGAACCAGATCGCCGAAGATCTTTGCCATGGCTGCCGAACATTACCTGGCTGCCGGCACAGATCCCAATGCATGGAATAAAGTGGTTCAGTACTTTTCAAAAAGAACTGATAAGGATGATAATGTAGCTGCTTATTACGGGCTTCTTACAAAACTCATCACCGGTTATTCAGAAAAAAAAGACCTCGCCTGGCTTATCAGCAATTTAAAGAATGCGATCCCCGGGCAAACACTCTTATTTAGTTTCCAGCGTAAAAACAGGAACCATCCCGGCATTGCTGTGTTGCGGGAAAAGAACGGGAATTTCATTACCAATGAGAACGGTGCCGTTTTTTCTGTTCCTCAATTGGCAAGAAGCCTCAGCAACCTGCCATTTTACCTTACCAACGGCAATACCCCGCAGGGCATTTTCCGTATCACCGGTTTTGATATAAGCAAAAGCATGGCCATCGGTCCCACCACCAATATCCAGTTATTGATGCCGTATGAGACCAGTCCGCAGAATTTTTTAAATGATGCGGCCATTGCAGATACCTCCTGGTCAGAAGACCTGTACAAAAAACTGATACCCGAGGCTTTGAAGGAATACCTGCCGCTATACGAATCATTCTTTGCCAGCAAGGCCGGGCGGACAGAAATAATCGCACATGGCACTACGGTAAACCCCGGCTATTATATCAGCCAGCCTTACTACCCTCTCACCCCTACACAAGGCTGCTTGTGCACCAAAGAAATATGGAGTGATGTTGATGGAAAAAGAATGGAAAGCGATCAGCAGAAATTGGTGGATGCACTGAAAAAAGCAGGTGGGGCAAATGGCTATTGTATTGTTATTGAGATCGACGACCAGCAAAAGCCGGTTTCGGTCAGTGAAGTATTACCCTATTTAAAATAAAAGAACCAATGCAGCTGAACTGGGTTTTCAGGAAATTTGATGAGTTGTCGGCAGCCGAATTGTATGCCATTATCCGGCTACGAAACGAGGTCTTCGTGGTAGAGCAGAACTGTGTATACCAGGATGCGGATGGCAAGGACCCCAGGTGCTGGCATTTGGCCGGCTGGGACCAGGAGAACCTGGTAGCTTATACCCGTATCATACCCCCCGGCTTAAGTTATAATGAAGCCAGTATTGGCAGGGTGGTTACTTCTCCCCGGTACCGGGGAACAGGTGCCGGCCGGGAGCTCATGAAGCAAAGCATCAGCAAGGCCTTCAGCCAGTTCGGCTGCACCGGAATAAGGATCGGGGCACAACTTTATCTGACCGGGTTTTACCAGTCGCTGGGTTTTATACAAACCGGTGATGAATACCTGGAGGATGGCATACCTCATATTGAGATGGTCCTCAGCAAATAATTTATTCCCGCGAGGCAATAACAGACCCTGTTTGCCGTTTACCTTAGTGTGGTTTTAGATTTTATCCTGTTAAGTTCATACCGGGGTATCATTTTTTGACCCAGCAAAATATCCAATTACCTGTCGAAAGACTAAATCTGATTTCTGATGAAACCAAATTTACACAAGCTTGTGGGAAAGAGCATGATCGTTCTGCTTATCTGCCTCTTTGTTCACTCCACGTCATATTCACAAGCCTTACTCTTCGGCGAAAAAGTTAAATGGGAAGTGGGTTTCAATTTTGGCCCCAGCTTCTTCCTTGGCGACCTCGGTGGTAACTCCGGCAAGGGAACCAATAACTTAAAGGATATGAACTTTGAATTCACCAAATTCATGAAAGGCGCTTTCATAACCATGTACCCAAAGAACTGGATCGGGTTGCGCCTGGCGGCCAATTATACGTACCTGGAAGGCGATGACGCGATCATTAATACAACCGGCATTGACGAACTCTGGCGCAAGCAGCGAAACCTTGATTTTAAAACTACGGTCATAGAGGGTTACCTGGCACTTGAAGTTTTTCCGACCATGCTTTTTAACCGTAATTCAGAATACGAGCCAAGACTTAGGCCTTACCTGCTTGGCGGTGTAGGTGTTTTCCACTTTAATCCACAGGGATCATTAACAGATGCTTCCGGAAATAAGACATGGTACTATCTCCATCCGCTTCGCCTGGAAGGACAGGGCATGCCGGAATACCCGTACAGCAAACCGTATAAACTCACGCAGATGAATATTCCGTTTGGAGCCGGGGTGAAATATTTTGCTTCAGACAGGATAAATGTAAGTATGGAACTTTTATACCGTAAAACCTTTACCGATTATATTGATGATGTAAGCCAGCGGTACATTGATCCGGCGTACTACAGCAAATACCTTTCTTCACAGGAAGCAACATTGGCTTATAAGTTATCGGACAAAGCAAAAGGCATTATTTACCCCGGCATGACAAGATACCCTGCCGGTACCCAAAGAGGCGACCTGAAAGATTATGATACGTATTTTTCCATCGTATTAAAAGCCGGTGTAAGACTGGGTCCGATATATGAAAGTGCGTTTGCAAGAAGTGCGGCACGGCAGACAAGATGCCCGGCAATATATTAAACAGGAAAACCAACATCCATGAGCAATAATTTTGAAATGAATCCACGTACATACAAGGCAGCGGTGATCTTCACCACCTGTGTGCTACTGGCCGTACAAATATTCAAGTAGAGATGAACGCTGTAAGTGTACAATGATACAACTGAAGTTGAACCCCCAAGGATAGCTATGGATATTTTAATATCCGCAGATTACCCCTGAAACCACAATTTTAGATTTCGTTGACATCATTTGCACTTCTTTTAAGACCCAAAAATAAAAATCCATGGTTATGAGACATGGATTTTTCATTTCAGCTCAACCTGTAAGAACTTACCAGTAAAACTCTCCTGTACCTGTACCAGGTCTTCCGGCACCCCTTCAAATAATACCCTTCCGCCACCATCTCCTCCTTCCGGGCCAATATCAATGATGTGGTCTGCCACTTTTATCACATCCATATTATGCTCGATCACCAATACGGTATTGCCCCTGTCAACCAGTTTGCTGATCACTTCCAGCAGGTGTTGTATATCCTGGAAATGAAGGCCGGTAGTGGGCTCATCAAGAATATAGAATGTTTTGCCTGTATCCTTCTTACCCAGTTCGGTTGAGAGTTTTACCCGTTGCGCCTCCCCCCCGCTAAGCGTCACCGCACTTTGTCCCAGGGTAATATACCCGAGGCCAACATCCTGCAGTACTTTTATTTTACGGAATATGTAGGGCACCGCCTGGAAGAATTCGACCGCTTCATCCACCGTCATATCCAGCACATCGCTGATGGATTTTCCCTTGTAGCGTATCTCCAGCGTTTCCCGGTTATACCTTCTGCCATTGCATTTTTCACAATGCACATATACATCGGGCAGGAAATTCATTTCGATCACCCGCATGCCTCCCCCTTCGCATACATCACAGCGGCCGCTTTTAACATTGAATGAAAAACGGCCGGCATTATATCCCCTGATCTTTGCTTCAGGTACGGATGCGAACAAGGTCCGGATGTCCGTAAAAAATCCGCAATAGGTGGCCGGGTTACTCCTGGGTGTGCGTCCGATCGGGCTTTGGTCAATCTCGATCACTTTATCAATAAGCTCCAGCCCCTTTATGGTCTTATAGGGAAGCGGATTTGCCTTTGAATGGTAACAGTACTTGCTCAGCAAGGGATAAAGCGTTTCATTTACAAGGGTCGATTTGCCGCTTCCGCTCACCCCGGTAACCAATATCAGTTTACCCAATGGAAATCTCACATCCACCTCTCTCATGTTATTTCCCTTCACGCCATTCAGTTCAATGAATTTTCCATTTCCCTTACGCCTTTCTTTTGGCACGGCTATTCTTTTTGTTCCCAGGAGATATTGCGCTGTTTCAGAAGCCGAATCCAGTATCGCCTGCGGGGTTCCCTTTGCCACGATCTCCCCTCCATGCTTACCGGCCCCCGGGCCAATATCAACCAGGTAATCAGAAGCCAGCATGATATCCTTATCATGCTCCACCACCAGCACACTGTTGCCGATATCCCGCAGGTTCTGCAAAGCGCTTATCAATCGTTGATTATCCCGTTGATGCAGGCCGATACTCGGCTCATCCAGGATATAGGTGATGCCCTGTAATTGCGATCCGATCTGTGTTGCCAGTCTTATCCGCTGCGATTCACCCCCGCTCAGGCTTTTGGAAGGACGGTTCAAAGACAGGTAGGTCAGCCCCACATCGAGCAGGAACTGCAGTCGCTCCCGTATCTCTTTCAACACATCTTTTGCGATCGTATTTTGTTTGTTGTCCAGCCTCAACTCAATTCCATCAAACCATGCAGCCAGGTTGTCCAGGTTCATCCCGCTCAGTTCTGCAATATTCCTGTTATCCACTTTAAACCAACGGCTTTCCTTTTTCAGCCTTGTCCCGCCGCAGGAACTGCAAAGTGCCAGCTGCATGTATTTTTCCACCCACTCCCGCAGCACATCGGTGCTTTGAGATGAGGAGAACCAACGTTTGAGCATGGGAATGATGCCCTCGTAACTTCCGGTATAAACCTGCGGGATGGTATCATCGCTCATATCAAGCTCCAATGCCGGGCTGATATCCTGGTCGCCATAAAGCAGCAGATTAAGTTGATCTGCCGGCAGGTCCTTTACAGGCTTATCCAGGTTTATCTTATATTTTTTTGAAAAGGCAACCACCTGCTGAAAAACACTTGCTTCCCTTTCTTCACCCAGGGGCGCTATCCCCCCCTCCCGAACAGATATTGACCGGTCCGGCAGCACCGAATCCATATCGATGGTATAAACATTACCCAGCCCCTTACAAACAGGGCAGGCACCATACGGGGAGTTAAAGGAAAAAGCATTGGGAGAAGGTTCTTCATAACTGATACCCGTATCCTCGCACATCAGTTGCTTGCTGTACTGAATAACCTTATCCTCCTCGTTGATCAAAAGAAACATCAGGTCCTTGCCCAACTGCAGTGTTTTCTGAACACTCTGGCTAAGCCGGGTCTTCATATCGTCTGTCAAAGCCAGCCTGTCAACCACCAGTTCTATATCATGTATCTTATACCGGTCAACCTGCATACGGGGTTTCAGGTCCATCACTTCTCCATCCACCCTTGCTTTTAAATAACCCTTCTTGCGTATGTCTTCAAACAATTCCCTGTAATGGCCCTTTCTTCCCCGCACGATGGGAGCCAAAAGGCTGATCTTTTTCCCTTCAAACCGTTCAAAAATATTATTCACAATTTCTTCTTCGCTGAACTTCACCATCTTTTTGCCGGTATGGTAACTGTAGGCCTCCCCGATCCGGGCATACAGCAAACGAAGGAAATCATATATCTCGGTGACCGTGCCAACGGTACTTCTTGGATTCTTATTGGTGGTTTTTTGCTCAATGGAAATTACCGGGGAAAGCCCGGTGATCTTATCTACATCCGGCCGTTCCATATCACCAACAAACTGGCGGGCATAGGCGCTGAAACTCTCCATGTAGCGGCGCTGCCCTTCGTTGTAGATGGTATCAAATGCCAGGGAGGATTTTCCGCTTCCGCTCACACCGGTGAATACCACCAGTTTATTCTTCGGCACCTTAATGTCTATATTCTTAAGGTTGTGTTCCCTTGCACCGAATACTTCAATAAAATCGTTGGAGACAACTTCCCCTGGTGAGGCCTTCTTTACTTTCGCCATGTGTACTTACTTAGCCTAAAGATACAAACAAATTGATTGCTGATTTGCTGAGGGAACCTTTGTTGCGTAAGTTTGCATCTCAATTTCACCTATGCTTTTTAATTTATTCGGCAAGAAGGATGATGCAGCAGACAGCCATGTTTTTGCAGACAGGGCCTATGTAAGCACGGCTGCAAAAATGAATGCCTGTGCAGAACTGGCACGGAAAGAGCCGGGCCACCTGTTCCTCTGCTGGTTCCCCGAAACAGCAGTACGGTTCAGGGAATTTTTCAGGCAGCAGGGGCTGGATGAAGACCTTGTACTGGAAACAAGGCATGTACATACCTCAAAACTGCAGGATAAGAAACCCGTCTTTGTAGAGCACTACCCGTTGTATGCAAAAGAAACCGAACTCATCAAAAACTGGGATAAAGAAAATATCCTTGTTTTCAGCGCCCTGGACGAGCCATTATTCAAACATTTCGGCAGCGATAAGCTGATACCAATGATCAAACTGCTGGGCATGAAGGAAGATGAAGCCATTGAACACAGCATGGTCACCAGGTCCATCATCAAGGGCCAGGAAAAAATTGCTGAGCTGGTAAACCTGGAACAACCGGCCAACTCCCAGGCGGAATGGATGAAAAAAAACATAAAATAATTTTTCTGATAAAACCCTTTACAGCAAAGGATTTTATGCAACAGTGGGAATTTTATTCTGTTTTTTATTTGGAACTTTGAAATTTCCCCCTTTATCTTTGCAACAGCCTGCCTGCCGGTAGGCAAGTTCTTTAATTATCACTTATCAAGAAAGGCAGAGGGTAATGGCCCGATGAAGCCTTGACAACCTACCGTGGTTTGTATCGCACAAAACACGGAAAGGTGCCAATTCCATCACGCCCATGGCGTGACAGATAAGTCAGATCCAAAGCTTAAAGTAATACTTCAACATATTCAAAGCTCATCTGATTTATCGGATGAGCTTTTTTTATTCTGAGCGGAGTCGAAGAACTCCGTATTGTTCGAGCGAAGTCGAGAACTACAGAATTGAATCCCATCCGGTAATTCCCTCCCTCTCCTGGTAAGATTTTTCATAAACTAAAAACATTCTTACCATGAGCAATGCAACACAACTCATCCACAGCATCCCCGTTGACCCTTTAACCGGCGCCCTGAGTGTACCCATTTATCAAACCAGTACCTATGTGCAGGAAGCACCTGGGGTAAACAAAGGATATGATTATGCCCGGAGCAATAATCCAACAAGAGGAACATTGGAGGATATCATTGCCCGTCTCGAAAAAGGCTCCGTAGGTATTGCCTTTGGCAGCGGGCTGGCCGCCATTGATGCGGTTGTCAAATTACTCAAAGCCGGTGATGAGATCCTGGCCGTGGACGATATTTATGGCGGTGCATTCCGTCTCTTCACGCATATCTATGAAAAATTCGGCATCAAAGTGAATTATGTGGATACCACCCATGCGGAGAATGTTTTCAATGCCATTACACCCGGCACCAGGCTTATCTGGCTGGAAACGCCCACCAACCCCACCCTTAAAGTAAGCGATATCGGGGCCATTGCACGGGTCGCAAAGGCCCATTCCTGTCTACTTTGCGTGGATAATACTTTTGCATCACCCGCCTTACAACAACCTCTCACGCTGGGAGCTGATATTGTAGTGCACAGCGCCACCAAGTATTTAGGCGGACACAGTGACCTCATCGCGGGGCTTGTGGTTACCAGGGAAAAAGAACTGGGCGATAAAATAAAATTCATCCAGAATGCCAGCGGCGCCATCCTTGCTCCCTTCGACAGCTGGCTGGTGATCCGAGGCATCGAAACCCTCCACCTGCGTGTGCATCAGCATGGCCGCAATGCCCAGGCTGTGGCGGAATTCCTTGAAACACATCCTGCCGTTGACAACGTTTATTATCCCGGGTTGAAAACACATCGCAACCACGATATTGCACGAAAACAAAGCAAAGGTTTTGGCGGCATTGTTTCATTCAGTTTGAAAAACGACACGGAAGAAGCAGCAACTGCTTTTGTTACCAATACCAGTTATTTTAAACTGGCCGAAAGCTTAGGGGGTGTGAAAAGTTTGCTCTGCCATCCTGCACAAATGACGCATAAAAGCATCCCTCCTGAAAAAAGGCGGGCAGCGGGTGTTGCCGACAGCCTTATCCGCCTGAGCGTTGGGCTGGAAGAAGTGGAAGACCTGGTAGCTGACCTGGAACAGGCCTTTACCAGGCTTAACGAAACAAAGAAAGAGTTGGTTACCGGCATCGGTGCATAGCCCAACTTTATTGACCCCGATAGCTACCGGAACACGCTTGTACAAAAACAAATTATTGAGCACTTAAATTAAAAGCACTTGTCAACAGATAAACCAATTAACGGATCAACCGATCAACCGATCAACCAATTAACAGATAAACTGACCATCGGCCTCTTCGGTTTCGGCGTGGTAGGTAAAGGCCTTTATGATGTATTGCATACCACTCCTACTCTAAAAGCTTCCATCAAAAAGATCTGTATAAAGAATGCAGGTAAGAAGAGAAGCATTGACGCCGGTAATTTCACAACCGATGCCGCCGTACTGCTGGGAGACGAAAGCATCAATGTGATCGTTGAACTGATCGATGATGCAGATGCCGCATTTGAAATCGTAAAAACGGCTTTACAGAACGGCAAGGCGGTAGTAAGCGCCAACAAAAAAATGATCGCTGAACATTTTGAAGAATTGCTGGATCTTCAGCAAAAACACAGAACGGCGTTTCTGTATGAAGCCGCCTGTTGCGCCAGCATGCCCATTGTACGCAACCTGGAAGAATATTATGACAACGACCTGTTGAAATCCATCCGGGGCATCATCAACGGTTCCACCAACTTCATTCTTACAAGGATTTTTGAAGAGCAACTGGAATTCAAAGAGGCGCTGGCCCTGGCACAACAGGCAGGTTTTGCCGAAAGCGATCCCAAACTGGATATTGGTGGTTTTGATGCAGCGAATAAACTCAGCATCCTGCTGGCCCATTCCTTTGGAGTGATCTCAAAACCAGCTGAGTTCATCTTTAACGGCATTGAAAATATCTCCCTGCCCGATGCAGTAGTTGCCGGGGAAAAGAAATACGGCATCAAACTGGTGGCCAATGCCAAGAAGCTGGGATCGGGAAAACTGGCAGCATTTGTACTGCCGCAATTCATAACTCCGGGCGATGACCTCTTCCATGTGCAAAATGAATTCAATGCAGTAACTACCGAAAGCACATTTGCTGACAAACATTTTTTTAAAGGCAAGGGCGCCGGTGCCTTCCCTACTGCTTCAGCTGTTTTAAGTGATATATCAGCCCTCCGGTACAATTATAAATACGAATACAAAAAGATATTTCACCAGACCGATACCCGGTTAAGCAATGAATATTACTTAAAGGTATTCATCAGCACAGACGATATCAGTAAGGTAAAAAAAGATGACTTTGAATGGATAGAAGAATGGCACAATGGATTTCAATACAGCTGGCTGCTGGCAGTGATCCATGCTGAAAAACTATACAATACCGGTTGGTGGAAACAGGAAGGGGTGTCTCTCATACTATGCCCCGAGCCCATTATTGAGAACATAGATTATAAAAAGATAAGCAGGCGCAGCCTGGAACTGGCAGGCGTGGTCTGACACCCCTGTGACCAGGGATCTTTAAAAACTACCTGTCATAGCAAGTACTGATCTTTTAGTTCTGACATCAGTATTGCCTCTACCCAGGCGGGCCATTGTTTAGTACCTTCCATAAAATTTATTCGTATGATCAGCTATTATTTCAACCTGTTTGGGGTGCTAATGTTTGCCATGTCTGGAGCGCTGGCAGCATTGGATAAGAACATGTATAAAGACCTGTTTGGTATCAGTTTCACTGGCTTTGCAACGGCCGTAGGAGGCGGTACGCTCAGGGATATCCTGGGCGCTCACCCCATTGCATGGGTAGCAGATAACAATTACCTCATTGCCATTACAGCAGGCATTATCCTGATGATCATCTTCAGAAAACAATTGCACAGGATACCAAAGATCCTGCTGGTATTCGACTCCATCGGCATTGCGATCTATACCATCATTGGCATGGAAAAAGCGCTTGCACTGGATGTGGCTCCCCTGGCAGCCGTGGTAATGGGATTGTTTACCGCCGTAATGGGCGGGGTGATAAGAGATACACTCATCAATGAGATACCCCAGATATTCCGGAAGGAAATTTATGCCACCGCCTGTATTGCCGGCGCCCTGGTTTATCTATTATTGAAATACAGTTCACTGCCGGAGATATGGAGTGCAGTGATCAGTATCGTTACGATCATAGCGATCCGCCTGGCTGCAGTAAAATTCAGATGGTCGCTGCCGAAACTGGATATATGATCTATGGCAGTTTTTTACTGTGCAATATAACTCTGCAGGTGGGCTATCGTTTCCTTTTGTGACTCAATGATACTGTTCACCACATCACCAATGGATATCATTCCCAGCACCCTGCTGTCTTCTACAACAGGCAGGTGACGGATATGTTTATCGGTCATGATGGCCATGCATTTTTCAATGGTATCACCCGGGGTCACAGTTAATACCTGTTCTGTCATGATATCCTTTACCGGTGTTTCCCGGGACGATTTTCCTTTTAGTACCACTTTCCGGGCATAATCCCTTTCAGAGAGAATGCCGGTAAGTTTATCACCTTCCATGATCAGCAATGCACCGATGTTCTTTTCGCCCATTACCTTGATGGCATCATATACACTTACCTCCCCGGTAACGGAATAAATGTTGCTGACCTTGCCCTTTAAAATGTCGGAAACTTTCATAAGCAGGTTTTTCGTTAAAAATGAAAACGCATATAGCCTTATGAAGGTAATATATTTTTTTCAGGGTTAATAACACATTAAAGCGATGCATCATGTTGCAGCATAAATAAAGAACCGTCCTGCCTGCGGCGGGACGGTTCCGGGATCAATTATAAGAAGCTGCTATTACTCCGCACCATCTGTATGTCCCCTGTTCACTGCATAGGTACCCACTTTATTCCCTGTGGTAATACCTACTTCACAATCACTGCGGTAATGGATGGCCCCGTACATACGGGATACAGAAGCCTCCAATGCCCAGTTGGTATACTGTTGGGCCTTTGAAGGAATAATATATCCCAACACCGTTGCAGCAGCGCCGCTGAAGGTGCTGTGCCCGGAAATATAGGATGGAAAGTTAGGCAGCCCGATCGGCGTTTTTATACGGCTGTCCATTTGCGACGGGCGTGGGTTGAAATAAGTGAACTTAGCATCCCAGCATACCACTGCCGCATCCATCATCGACATATTCAGCAAAGCCATATTACGTGCCCACCGGGGTTCGCTGAAATGCTCACTGGCAAAATCACCGGCAGCAATATAATTCCAGTGCCCGGGTGGCGTATAGGTTCGTAAACCATCGGCCCAGAATATTGATATCCGCAACTGTTCTCTCGTCAGGTCCTTACTGAACCTATAGACCTCTTCCAGTTCATTTTTAAATTGCTGCGACCCCGTGGAAGGTGGCGGGCCCGGGCGTATACTTGTAACCATGGTCAGCGAATCAAATAAAAATGTTCTTACTGCCCCAAAAGCCGGCAACATGGGCGGACGTTCAGGTGATTCCTGGCTTATCCAGGGTATTTCGCCGCGGGCAATACAATCATTCTTCAGTTTTGCCCAAAGTATTGCATTACCACCGGCAACACCGGCCCTGTCACCCCTTGCACGAGCTACGAACTTTGCCGCTACCAGTTTACCCAACGCTTCACCGGCATCAAGGTCGCTTCTTACATTAGCACCGGCAATCAATCTTGCCCTCCGGTGCTCCTCAGCACGCTGGTTGATATAGTCCTGGTCGCCGGGGAATAACAGTTTCAGCATTTCTACGGATACACCCAATACCACTGCATCTTCACTTGGGTAAGATGGCAAAGTGGATTTGGGCAACAAGGTCTGGATGTTTGCATCCACATTAAATGGCGCCGTACGGTTATACAGTTGCTTGTAATAATAAGCAGCAACCAACGCATCGTATTGAGAAGCGCTCAGGTAAGCATAAGCCCTCGCCGCATAGGGCGGATTGGCAAAAGGGAAAGTCGGGTATGCCAGTGGATTATTGGGGCTTGGTGCCGGGTAGGTCCCATCCGGATTCTGGTATGGCGGCAGGTTATGCAACGCCACCAGTTCCCGCATGATCTCGTTCCAGCGCAATACGGCCCCGGCTCCCCAGTATTCAACAAGATTCCTTTCCTCCCGGGTGATCTCGTTCTGGAAACTTTTGATCTCATTTAACTGGATCACATAATCCGGTGATGTGGTTGCAATAGGCGCCGGGCAGGCAAACTCATTGGCGGAAGTTAACAGGATCGGTTTCCAGGTACCCGCATTGCCATCCGGCCGGGTTGGATTGATCATCGGGTATTGCATATTCTGTTCGTCAATGCTCTTTGAACAGGAATTGAACAGCATTAAGCCCGTTGCTATGACCAGGAGTGATACTAATTTTTTCATGGTAATTATTTTTTAGGCTGACTGTCTTTCTTGTTGTCTGTTTTCTTTTTCCGGCTGAGATCAAAAATATAGAAGATCCCTGCATTGAAACCGGTACTCTGTCCTACATTTCTTCCGGCCAGTGTGGTGCTCCCATTGGCAACGATGGAAAGGCCGTTCAACGGCGTTTCATATTTCGCATTGATGCCGATGGAAGTGGCATTCATTTTATTACTTACAAATGGCATCCCGTTCCTGGGAATATCAAAACCACCAAGGGTTGTCCATTTATTGAATACCAGTTCTGCTATCAGCACTTCGCTCCGGTATCCCGCCCTGAAATTCCATTGAGAAGCATCCGGCATCCGTACTTCATTGCTGTAATGCATTTCGGTTGTGTAGTACGTGTACCGGTCCAGCTTAACATTATTTCGTGCAACATAGGAATAAGATGCGGTACCAAACCAATGGCCCCGCTGGTAATCGGCCATCAGGCGTATGGTAGCAGCCCTGCTGTGCAGGCCGATGGACAAAGGCAGAATATCCGGCGAATAATTACTGACCGGTGCTGAATAACCACCGATGATGATCGCCTGCAGATCACCTTTGGCAATATGCTTCTCGTATCCCACCCATTTTATCCAAATGGACAGGTCCTGCAATCCCTTCTGCCCGGCCATTTGCCCGGCGCTGGCCTTTGTTTTAATATAGGGTAACCCGAAAAGCACATTGAGCCTGTTGGTAATTCCATAGTTCCCCATGATCATAAAATTGGTGGCGGATACCCGGCCCATGTTCAGGTTATCCCGCTTCAGTGTCCCTTCCCAGTAATTTTTAAAACTGCTGTACCCGGCCGTGGGGCCAACGCAGAAAAAATTCTTCTGCATCATCAAACCATCCATATCGGTTTGTGCAAATGATCGTTGGAGGAAGGTTCCGGAAATAAATAATAGCAGCAGGAGTAATTTTCTGCTCATACGCTTGTGTTTTAGTTTCTGTATGCAATATTACTATTGCCCTGTTTAATCAAAGATAGAATTTTATGCCCGTTCCCTGAACAATTTTATGCATAAGTCCTTACCCGCAATGTTCTCAAGGGATTATACCAGATGCGATTTATTTAATACAGGAGATCAATGATCATTGAGTGGCAATCCCTTTTTCTGGAATTCTACCCAGTTCAGATACTCGGGGGCAACCCGGTGTTCTTCCATGGTAATGCAGTCATTTACGGGGCATACCAGTTTGCAAAGGTTACAACCCACGCATTCTTCATCCTTCACCGTATAGGTATTGTATGGTTTTCCATACGCAAGATTGATGGACTGGTGCGATGCATCTTCGCAGGCTATATAGCAAAGACCGCAGTGGATGCATTTATCCTGGTTTATTTTAGCGATGTGGTGATAGTTGATATCAAGGTCTTCCCAATGCGTGATCTTTTCAACCGATTTACCGATGAAGTCATTTAACGTCTTGAATCCTTTTTCATCCATCCAGTTATTCATTCCTTCGATCATGTCTTCCACGATCCGGAATCCGTGGTTCATGGCAGCCGTACAAACCTGCACATTACTTGCCCCCAGCAACATGAACTCCACGGCGTCTTTCCAGGTACTAACGCCGCCAATACCTGAGATGGGAACTTTGCTGGTCACTTCATCCTGGGCAATGGTGGTAAGCATTTTTAATGCAATGGGTTTTACTGCAGGTCCGCAATAACCTCCAAACACCGACTTACCTGCTACATAGGGGTTGGGAACAAAGGTATCCAGGTCGATGCCGGTCACGGATTGAATGGTATTTATCAGGGACAACCCGTTCGTTCCTGCCTTAACCACCGAACGGCCTGTAGGAACAACGGAATGAACATTGGGCGTTAATTTGGTGATCACCGGGATGGTTGCCGCTTCCATCACCCACTCCACCACCATGCAGGCGATCTCAGGGTCTTGTCCTACGGCAGCGCCCATGCCCCTTTCGGTCATGCCATGCGGGCAACCGAAATTCAGCTCCAGTCCATGTGCCCCGGTGTCTTCCACTTTTTTGATCAGTTCGTGCCAGCTTTTTTTATCATTGTCTGCCATCAGTGAAACCACCATGGCCCGGTCGGGAAAAAGCCTGAGACATTCTTTTATTTCTTTTAAATTCAGGTCAAGCGGGCGGTCGCTGATCAGTTCAATATTATTCAGTCCCATCATCCTTTTACTGCCGAAATTCACCGCGGAATACCTGGATGAAACATTCTTTACCTGGCTGCCCAGTGTTTTCCAGACCACGCCGCCCCATCCGGCCTCAAAAGCACGGAGCACATTTATTTTCTTATCAGTAGGTGGCGCACTCGCTAACCAGAACGGGTTGGGAGATCTTATGCCGAGGAAGTTTGATTCAAGAGAGGCCATTTTTTATGTTGAATTTTGAATGTTAAATGTTGAATTATTTAGGAGCCAAAGACTCCTGGGATGTTTTTACTATTTTGGTCAGGATATTAATAATATGTTCAATGTTTTTTAAGTAAACTTCATACTCATATTTCATGATTTGACTTTTATCCAACAGCCTTAACCAATATTTTGTTTCTCTTGCCTCCTTGGAAGCAATAGACATCTTCATAATGAAATCTCTTTTTGTTTGAGCGGCATTCGCTTCCTCTACATTTGCACCAATACTTGTTGATGATCTTAAAAGCTGTTTTGATATAACATATTCATTTTGCTGAATGAGGGTCTTATATAGAGATATGACCTGAAGGGAAAAATCAAAAGTTAATTCCAGTATTTTGTTTTCTGTCTTCATTCAGCATACAACATTTAACATTCAACATAGCTTAAGGTATTTCAAAATAGAGGCTGCCCCGTCCTTCCCGGCCTGCACGGCATCTACCACTTCTTTACCACCATTCACCGCATCGCCGCCGGCAAATACGCCTTTGATATTCGTGGCACAATGGTTATCAATAACCAGTTTCCCGTTCTTGTTCTCCAGTTTATATTTCTTTACTATTCCTTCATAAGGGACTTGCCCTGTCGCCTTGATCACCATATCAACATCCAGCGAAAAGGTTTCGCCGGTGTCAACAGGGGAACGGCGGCCTGAAGCATCCGGTTCACCCAATTTGATCACACTGCAAACAAGTTGTTTTACTTTTCCTTCTGAACCTTTTATCTTTTTTGGTGCAGCCAGCCAGACGATCCTGCATCCATCCAGCCTGGCAATATCCAATTCAACAACCGTACAGGGCTTTTCAGCTTCTGTTCTTCTGTAAACCAATGTCACTTCCTTAGCGCCTAATCTTTTTGCCTGTGTGGCTGCATCAATAGCGGTCATCCCCATTCCAATAACTGCTACCCGTTCGCCAACTGCCGCTTCTTCATAACCCTTGTCACGGATATCATAAATGAATTTTATGGCATCCACAACACCCTGCAGTTTTTCCCCGGGTATATCCAGTTTTCTTGCAACCCCAACGCCCATTCCCAGGTAAACGGCATCGTATTCCTTTTTTAGTTGTGCCAGTGAAAAATCCTTACCCAGTTCCTGGTTGTATCTTATCTCAATACCACCAATACCCAGGATATAATTCACTTCGTCTTCACAGAATTTCGGCGTTACCTTATAGGCTGCAATGCCATAAGTCATCAGGCCACCACCCTTGCTTTCTTTTTCAAAAATGGTAACATCGATCCCTTCCCGTGATAATACATGTGCACAGCTCAGCCCGGCAGGGCCGGCACCAACAACCGCCACTTTTTTACCCCCATCCCCTAAAGGGGAGTTATTTGAAGTCTCTATTTTTTTCCGTTGGAATAACTGCCAGTTATTTTTCATTGCTATTTCCGTAGAATAGCGCTGCAGCCTTGCAATGGAAATGGGCTCTTCTTCCATGAGGTTATACACGCAGGCGCCCTCGCAAAGTTTTTCCACCGGGCAAACCTTGCTGCAACCTGCCCCCATGATATTACTGCTGAAAATAGTATGCGCCGAGCCTTTGATATTTTCTGTAGCGATCTGCTTTATGAACTTAGGGACATCAATACCGGTAGGACAACTTTTCATGCAGGGCGCATCATAGCAGAACAAACAGCGGTTGGCTTCCACCAGGGCCGCATCGGCTGTTTCATATGGCGGATGTATGTCGCTGAAGTTTTCAGCGTATTGCTCTTGGGATAACCTGTTGTTTTTGATCATTATGTTGTATGTTGAATGTTGTATGTTGAATGACTTCATTTGACATTTGGCATTCAACATTTAGCATATGTATTACAGCTCAACAAGCTTTCCGTAGGTCTCCGGCCGCCTGTCCCTGAAGAACTGCCACACATTTCTTACCTGGTCGATCATATCCAGGTCAAATTCGGCGATCAGCAATTCATCTTTGTCTTCACTTGCCTGTGCAAAGATCTGTCCACGGGGGTCAACAAAATAACTGCTGCCATAAAACTTGCCCAGGTTCCAGGGCTTTTCTTCACCCACCCTGTTTATACAACCCATGAAATATCCATTGGCTGCGGCATGCGCCGGCTGTTCCAGTTTCCACAAATACTGAGACAGGCCTGCCACGGTTGCAGAAGGATTATAAACGATCTCGGCGCCGTTCAGTCCCAAACATCTTGCCCCGTCAGGAAAGTGGCGGTCGTAACAGATGTACACACCCACTTTCGCATACTTTGTCTGGAACACCGGGTAGCCCAGGTTCCCGGGCTTAAAGAAGAACTTCTCCCAGAAACCACTGGTATGCGGGATATGATTCTTGCGGTACTTGCCCAGGTAGGTTCCATCCGCATCAATTACAGCAGCGGTATTGTATAGAACACCGGCCTGTTCTTTTTCATAAATGGGAACAATGATGACCATGTTGTATTTCTTCGCATACTGTGCCATCAGTTCGGTTGTGGGTCCCGGAACCGTTTCTGCGCTTGCATACCACTTTGGATCCTGCCCGGGGCAGAAATAAGGTGTATTGAAAATTTCCTGCAGGCAAAGGATCTGTACCCCTTTCTTCCCGGCCTCTTCAATATAAGGAATATGTTTCTGCACCATGGCGTCCACAATTTCTTTGATCGTTCCTTCCCCTTCCGTTTTTGGCAAACTCATTTGAATCAATCCGGATTTAATTATCCTTGGCATAAGTGTTTTTTTTAAACTTTTTATTTTCTTCACCGCATGGAACACGAGTCAAAGAGGTTTCGCAGAGATACTCTGCGTTGACTCTGCCCCTCATTTTCTCTGCGGTAAAACTATATTAATTTAGATACTTTATTTCTCTTTATATATTTGCCATTCCCTTTTTCCACCAGGCATTTTCCATCATCAATAACAACCTGGCCTCTTAACAGGACAGTTTTACATTTCCCGGTCAGTTCCCATCCTTCATAGGCAGAATAGTCGGTATTCATATGATGCGTTGATACACGGATGGTATGTTCTTTATCAGGATCGAATAAAACGATGTCAGCGTCAGAACCCGGTGCTATGCAACCCTTCCTGGGAAACATGCCGAATATCTTTGCCGGGTTGGTGGATAAGACCTCCACAAACTTATTCAGGGTGATCCTTCTCTTTCTTACTCCTTCACTGTACAATAACTCTACCCGGTGCTCAATAGCCGGATGCCCGTTCGGTATTTTAGAAAAATCATCCTTGCCCATTAATTTTTGTTCCCATTTGAACGGACAATGGTCTGTTGCCACCACCTGTACCAATCCCTGGTTGATACCGGCCCACAAAGCTTCCTGGTCTTTCTTCTCCCGCAGCGGCGGGCTCATCACCCATTTGGCACCATCGAAATCTTGTTCGTATAAAGAAGCATCCAGTAATAAATACTGGATACAGGTCTCTGCAAATACTTTTTGATTTTCCCGGTTATTGTTACGCACTGCATTCAATGCGCCTTCGCAGGTCATGTGTACAATATAGCCCGGGCAGCCCGTGTAACCTGCTATGGAAGCAAAACGTTCCGAGGCTTCCGCTTCCGTGATCTCCGGCTGGGATAAATAATGATACAGCGGCGCCCTGTTTCCTTCGGCCCTGTTCTTAGCAATTAAAAAGTCGATCATGTCGCCATTGGTTGCATGCACCGTGACCATCCCGCCCCGTGTCTTTACTTCATTCATCAGTCCCACCATCTGTTTATCATCGATCATCAGGGCGCCTTTATAAGCCATGAAAATTTTGAATGAGGTGATGCCTTCTTTTTCAATAAGGCCAACGATCTCTTTACAGGTGTTCTCATTGAAATCGGTTACAGCCATGTGGAAGCTGTAATCGCCGACTGCATTTCCATTGGCCCTTCCGCTCCATTCGTTGAATGCATCGTATAAAGAATTACCCTGTTTTTGAAGAATGAAATCAATCACGGTAGTAGTACCGCCATAGAGTGCTGCCCGGGTACCTGTTTCGTAATCATCACTGCTGAAGGTTCCCATGAAGGGCATTTCCAGGTGTACGTGCGGGTCAATGCACCCGGGAAAAGCAAGCAGTCCCGTTGCATCAATTTCCCGGTCGGCTTTAGCATCAAGATTTTTTCCGACAGCGACAATGCTTTCTCCCTGGATAAAAATATCGCCGGTGTAATCATCAGCAGCGCCAATAATGTGGGCATTTTTTATAAGCAAGGACATGGTCAATCGTTTTCTATGTTATCCAAATTTACACTACCTGTTTTATAATTCCGCATCAATACAATATACACCACTCCGCTTACAAAGAAGCCGACAAACCAGGCATAATGATAGAGATTTGATACCCATTCAGGAAATGCGGTTGATGAGATCAGTTTCACCTGCAACAAAAATCCGGGCATGTTGGGCAGGATGCCGGCAAACAAAGCAAGGATGGCTGCACCATTGAAACCGTTCTTAAATCCATATTGCCCTTTATGCCGGTATAGTTCTGCCACATCCAATTGCTGTTTACGTACAAAATAATAATCAGCGATCAGGATGCCTCCTACCGGGCCAAGCAGGCTGGAATAAGCAATGAGCCAGGTGAAGATATACCCGTTGGGATCGGCAATCAATTTCCATGGAAAGATCAGGATACCAATGACACCGGTGATGTATCCGCCCGTCCTGAAATTGATCTTCCCGGGGGCCAGATTTGAAAAGTCGTTGGCAGGACTTACAATATTGGCTGCAATATTCGTTGCCAATGTAGATATGGCCACTGCGATCATGGCAAAACTCACCAACAGTTTATTTTCAAACTTTCCGGCCAATACCACCGGGTCCCAGATGGTTTCTCCGTAAATGATAAAGGTGGCCGATGTTACCACCACGCCAATAAAAGCAAACAGCGTCATGGATGGAGGCAGGCCAATGATCTGTCCATTGATCTGTGCCTTCTGGTTCTTTGCATACCGGGTGAAGTCGGGAATGTTCAATGAGAGTGTTGCCCAAAAACCAACCATCCCCGTGAGCGCCGGAAAGAAATAGGTCCAGAATGCCGGACCTGTCAGTTTTGCCGGTTGTGCAAGTATGGGGCCCAGGCCATGCCCGGCATTGATCGCCCAAAACAATAATGCCAGCGCCGCCAGTGGTAAAAAGAATGCTTTGAACAGCAGTAATTTCCTGATGCTTTCCACACCCAGGTAAACGACCCACATATTGAGCAGCCAGAAAAGAAAAAAACAAATGGCCGGGCCGGTCTGCAACCCAAATGATTCAGGAAAAATTTGTGGCAAGGTTGCCAGTGCAGGGATCCAGAGTTTAAGCATCTGGTAGGTGGCAAAGCCCCCGATCCATGTCTGGATACCAAACCACCCGCAGGCAACAATGGCTCTTAGTATGGCCGGAATATTTGCACCCGATGTACCGAAACTTGCTCTTGCAAAAACGGGAAAAGGTATTCCGTATTTGGCCCCGGCATGTCCGTTCAGTATCATCGGCACCAGTACAATGGTATTTCCCAAAAAGATGGTGAGAATGGATTGCCACCAGTTCATGCCCCCTTCGATCAATGAACTCGCCAGCATGTAGGTAGGGATACATAAACTCATGCTTATCCATAACGCTGCATAGTTCCATGTACCCCAGCTGCGTTTGCTTTGGGGAATGGGGGCAAGGTCTTCGTTGTAGAGGGACGCCTCACTGCCCTCCAAAGGAGGGTTCCTGAACTCTGAATTTTCGGGGTTTCTGCTATGCATCTTGGCAGTTAAAATTTAGGGATCTTCTTAGGCCGCTCCTTTGGAGGGGTTTGGGGAGGCTTCTTCGTCAGCTATTTTGATCGCCTCACTGATTATCGCCAGCCCTTCATCGATCTGTTCTTTGGTAACACAAAGCGGCGGTGCAATGAATATATAGCTCCAGCGCACGAATGTGTACATGCCCAGGTCTTTGATCTTTGCTGCCACTTTATTCATTACGGTCATCTCATCCGGCTTTGCATTGAAGGGTGCCATCGGTTCTTTGGTGGTTCTGTTCTTTACCAGTTCAATACAACCCAGTAAACCGGTTGTGCGGAAGTTTCCTATGGAAGGATGTTTCTGTTTTAACTGCTCCAGTTTTTCTTCCACATACTTACCCATGGCTGCAGCATTTTCTATCAGGTTGTCGTCTTCGTATATTTTTATCGTTTCCAATGCGGCCGCACAACTCACCGGGTGGGCAGAATAGGTGAGCCCCAATGACAAAACAGTATCATCATACTTTGCTGCGATCTTATCGGATACCATCAGGCAACCAAAAGGAAGATAACCGCAGGTAAGCCCCTTGGCCATGCAGATCATATCGGGGATGATGCCATGGTTCTCAAAACCAAACCATTTACCGGTACGGCCAAAGCCGCTCATCACTTCATCCATGATCAGGAGTATGCCATGTTTATTACAGATCTCCGCACTGCCTTCAAATATCCCTTTGGATATTGTAAACAACCGGAGGAACCGGATTCCCCTTCCAGTAAAATGGCTGCGATATTTCCCGGGGCTTCATAAGCGATCATTCTTTCCAACTGGGCAACCGATTCTTTCAATAAATTCTCCTCGCCGTATTCCCAGCGGTATAAATAAGGAAGATCGAAGTGGACAAAGTTGGGCGCCTGCTGTGAATCAACCGGGATCCTTCTCGGATCGCCGCTCACGCTGATGGCACCGATGGAAGCGCCGTGGTAAGATTGATAGCGGCTTAATATCTTATGCCTGCCTGTATAAAGCCGGGCAAGTTTAATTGCGTTCTCTATGGAAGTAGCACCGCATAAAGTAAAGAATGCCTTGTTCAGGTCGCCCGGGCATATCGCTGCCAGTTTCTTCCCCAACTCACCACGCACTTTGGTGACACAACTCGGCGTTACATAACTGACTTCCTGCATCTGCTTTACCACCGCCTCAGTAATGCGTTGATCACCGTGACCGATGTTGACATTCATCAGTCCGGATGAAAAATCAATATAACGCCTGTCCTCATAGTCGTACAGGTAAACCCCTTCAGCATGTTTTACCGCAATGGGTGCAATGCCTTTTTGCTTGCTCCAGGAAAACAATGTGTAATCCAGGTTGTTTTGAATTATTTCTGTTGATCCGGAGATTGTTTTTGTTTGTGACACTTTTATTTATTTTGAATGTTGAATGCTGAATTTTAAATGAATGACATTTGCTTCATTCAACATTTAAAATTCAACATTTAAAATAATTATCAGCTCATCCAGTTCACTCCTGCTTCCGGGTTCCACTTGGTGGTACTCTTCTTCAGTTTGGTCCAGAATTCAATGGAACTCTTCCCGGTAATATCCCCTACGCCGAATTTACTTTCATTCCATCCGCCAAAAGGAAAAAGGTTCACGTGGTACCGGCACCCACGTTCACACCAATCATGCCGGCGCTGGCCCGGTCGATGATATAACGGGCCATGCCGCCGTTCTGTGTGAACACACTGGCTGCATTGCAATAGGGATTGGCATTTTCAATAGCCAACGCCTCATCTACCGTATTGGTACGCATGATGGAGATGACCGGCCCGAAGATCTCTTCTTTGGCAACACTCATCTCCGGTTTTACAAAATCAATCACTGTGGGACCCACATAAGTGCCATTCTCCTTTCCCTTCACTTTTGCCCCACGGCCGTCTACTAAAATTTTAGCACCGTCCCTTTCTGCCTCACCAATATATCTTTCGATCCTTTCCTGTGATGCTTTATTGATCACCGCCCCTAAATTCTCCCCCGGAATGATCTTTCTTGCTTCTTCGCAGATCTTATCAATGATCGCATCTACATTTCCCACCCCGATCATGGCGCTGGCAGCCATACAGCGCTGGCCGGCACATCCGCTCATGCTGGCTGCTACATTCTGTGCGGTCATTTCCGGTTTGGCATCGGGCAATACCATCAAATGGTTCTTTGCCCCTCCCAATGCCAGGCATCGTTTGTAATTTGATGTTGCACGCTGGTAAACGATCTTCGCAACCCTGGTTGAGCCTACAAATGAAACGGCTTCAATACCCGGATGATCGCAGATGGCTTCCACAATCTCCACATCGCCATGAACGATATTGAAAACCCCATCTGGCAAACCGGCTTCTTTCAGTAATTCAGCCAGTCTTCCGCAACTCAACGGAACTTTCTCCGATGGTTTAATGATCATGCAGTTTCCTAAAGCGATCGCATTGGGTAATGTCCAGTTGGGAACCATGGCCGGGAAATTAAACGGCACGATGGATGCAACTACCCCCAGTGGCACGTGCTCGGTGCGGCATTCCACACCTTTGCTTACTTCCAGGATCTCTCCCGTCACCAATTCGGGCAATGAAGTGGCAAACTCGGTAAGTTCAATACATTTTTCTATTTCAGCTACCGATTCCCCGTAGGTCTTCCCATTTTCTTCGCTGCACAATTCTGACAGTTCCTTTAAATGCTTCTCCAAAAGCATTTTATAGCGGAAGAAAACCTGCACCCTTTCCTTTATGGGAGTCCGGCTCCATGCAGGAAAAGCTGCTTTTGCTGCCTTAACAGCTGCATCAAGTTCTTTTACCGAAGACATGGGTACCGTAGATAGCAGGTTACCGTCAATGGGAGAGATCACTTCCATTGTTCGGGAAGAAGTCTCAACAAATTTTCCATTGATATAATTTTTAACCGGAGCGTATTTCATATACAAGTTTATTAAACCATAAATTAATGAAAATATACGAGACCAGATAAGTTACTGGCTGGAATTTTGAATGGAGTATAAAAAACAAAAAGCCCCTCGAAAAAAATCGAAGGGCTGGAGTTGTTGTGTCGGGATGGCAAGATTCGAACTTGCGACCTCCTGGTCCCAAACCAGGCGCGATAACCGGGCTACGCTACATCCCGAACTTGGTTACCGTCTTTACTATTTTTTTGACTTCCTTTGCGTCGGATGGCAAGATTTTAACTTGCAACCTTCCCGATCTCAATCGGGACGCAATATAACCGGGCTACGCTACATCCCGAACCTGGTTACCGTCTTTACTATTTTTTGACCTCCTTTGCGTTGGATGGCAAGATTTTAACTTGCAACCTTCCCGATCTCAATCGGGACGCAATATAACCGGGCTACGCTACATCCCGAACCTGGTTACCGTCTTTACTATTTTTTTGACTTCCTTTGCGTCGGATGGCAAGATTTTAACTTGCAACCTTCCCGATCTCAATCGGGACGCAATATAACCGGGCTACGCTACATCCCGAACTTGGTTACCGTCTTTACTATTTTTTTGACTTCCTTTGCGTCGGATGGCAAGATTTTAACTTGCAACCTTCCCGATCTCAATCGGGACGCAATATAACCGGGCTACGCTACATCCCGAACCTGGTTACCGGTCTTTACTATTTTTTTGACCTCCTTTGCGTCGGATGGCAAGATTTTAACTTGCAACCTTCCCGATCTCAATCGGGACGCAATATAACCGGGCTAAGCTACATCCCGAACCTGGTTACCGGTCTTTAAGAACTTTTTTTAAGGGAGGGTGGGATTCGATCCGCCAACCGGCGGAACAGTTTAACCCAAGATCTCCTTTTATCAAAAACCTTGCGGAGAGGGTGGGATTCGATCCGCCAACCGGCGGAACAGTTTAACCCAAGATCTCCTTTTATCAAAACCTTGCGGAGGGGGGATGCGATCGCCAACCGGCGGAACAGTTTAACCAAGATCTCCTTTTCAAAAACCTTGCGGAGAGGGTGGGATTGAAACTGCGGAGAGGGTGGGATCGATGCCAACCGGCGGACAGATCTCCTTTTATCAAAAACCTTGCGGAGAGGGTGGGATTCGATCCGCCAACCGGCGGAACAGTTTAACCCCAAGATCTCCTTTTATCAAAAACCTTGCGGAGAGGTGGGATTCGATCGCCAACCGGCGGAACAGTTTAACCCAAGATCTCCTTTTATCAAAAACCTTGCGGAGAGGGTGGGATTCGATCCGCCAACCGGCGGAACAGTTTAACCCAAGATCTCCTTTTATCAAAAACCTTGCGGAGAGGGTGGGATTCGATCCGCCAACCGGCGGAACAGTTTAACCCAAGATCTCCTTTTATCAAAAACCTTGCGGAGAGGGTGGGATTCGATCCGCCAACCGGCGGAACAGTTTAACCCAAGATCTCCTTTTATCAAAAACCTTGCGGAGAGGGTGGGATTCGAACCCACGGTACAGTTTAACCCGTACGACGATTTAGCAAACCGTTCCTTTCGGCCTCTCAGGCACCTCTCCGAAATACCTAAAATAATTATCCCCTCTTTCCTTTCGTCCGCCAGCTGGCGGAACCTCCCTGTTGTAACCTGCCCTTATTTGCTAAGGGGTGGCAAAAATACAATTCAATAAGGTATCACCCAAAACTAAATAGAAAAACAGGCACAATTTATCGGGGAACCGTTATTGCATAAAAAATCCGGGGTCATGGAAGAACCCGGATCACTATTAGTGCTTGGTATCAGGTTTCTTTTACATGGCAGCCAGGTGAACCTTCTGCTGCAGTTCCATCACACTCTCTTTAAAGAGGCTGTCGGTATCCATCAGGTCTTTTACTGTCTGGCAACTGTGAATTACCGTGGTATGATCTCTTCCGCCAAAGTGCTCGCCGATGGTCTTGAGTGAGTTCTTTGTAAATGCCTTTGCCAGGAACATGGTGATCTGCCGGGCCTGTACTATTTCACGTTTACGTGTTTTTTGCAGCAGTTTATCGTATGGCACGTCAAAGTATTCGCATACCATTTTCTGGATGGTATCGATGGTGATCTCCTTACTGGAAGACTTTACAAAATTGCGAAGTACTTTTTTAGCCAATTCAAGGTCAATTTCCCTCTTGTTAAGCGAAGATTGTGCCAATAATGATATCAAAGCGCCTTCCAGTTCACGCACATTGCTGTTAATGTTATAGGCAATATATTTCACCACTTCTCGGGGCATATCCAGCCCGTCATTCTTCATCTTTTTCTCCAGTATCTCGATCTTGGTATCGTAATCCGGAACCTGCAGATCGGCGCTCAAACCCCAGCGGAAACGGCTCAACAATCTTTCCTGAACCCCCTCCAGGTCCTTGGGCGGCTTGTCGCTGGTCAATATCAGCTGTTTACCACTCTGGTGCAGGTGATTGAATATGGAGAAAAAAGCATCCTGTGATTTTTCGGCCCGGTTAAAGAACTGCACGTCGTCAATGATCAATACATCGATCAGCTGGTAAAAATGGATAAAATCGTTGATGGCGCCGTTGCGGCCATGGTCGATGAACTGGTTGATGAATTTTTCAGAACTTACATACAGCACTATCTTATTGGCATGAAGCCTTTTTACCTCGTTGCCAATGGCCTGGGCAAGGTGGGTTTTACCCAGTCCAACCCCGCCGTATATCACGAGGGGGTTAAAAGAGGTGGTGCCCGGCTTTTCTGCCACCGTTTTACCGGCCCGGCGGGCCACCCGGTTGCAATCGCCTTCAATAAATGCTTCGAATGTATATGCCGGGTTCAGCTGCGGATCGATCTGCATCTTTTTCAGCCCCGGTATTACGAACGGATTTTTAACGGGATTATTTATTACTAAAGGAAAATCCATTTCGTTATTTGCAAATGATTTATATCCCTGGCCGGGAACATCTATTGTTTGTGGTTTGTTCTTGCTGTTGCCACTGTCTACCATGATGCGGTATTCAAGGCGTGCTTCTTTTCCCAATTCCCGCTTTAATGTTTTTGCAAGAAGCGAAACATAATGTTCTTCCAGGTACTCGTAAAAGAACTGACTTGGGACCTGGATGGTTAAAACTTTTTCTTTCAATGCGACCGGTTTAATGGGTTCAAACCAGGTCTTGAAATGCTGCCATTCAACAATGTCTTTGATTATCTCCAAACAATTAGCCCATACTTTTTCAAAAACTTTGTCCATTAGTCCTTAAGCAATTTATATGTCGAGTTAAGAATAGTTTCTTCTGTGGTTTTGCCGGGTAAAATTTCTTTTCAGTTTTCAACGAAAAAAAATCTTTGGCAGGACAGCGAATATCGAATAAAATGTTGAAAAAAAAATTTTTTATTCCATTGTTTTTTTTCCTACCACAACAGTATGCGATTTCGCCAGATTTTTTCGTTTATAACCGGCAAATTCAAAGTCGAGCCTGCCAAGCTGAATGCCTGCCCACCCCACCTGGTTTACCACTACATCACTGCCGGTTTTGTTCTTGTAAACGGCCGGTTGATCCATAAAGGTATGGGTATGCCCGCCAATTATCAGATCTATATTTTCCGACTCCCGGGCAAATACCTCATCGCTCACTTTATTATCCCGGTATTTATATCCCAGATGGCTCAGGCAAATGATCATATCACAACCGTCTTCATTCTTCAGCATGGCTGCTGTTTCATTTGCTTTCCGGATGGGGTCAAGGTATTTTGTATTACCAAATAAACTGTCCGGCACCAACCCGGTCATTTCAATACCAACCCCGGTAACCCCGATCTTCAATCCGCCTTTTTTAAAAACTTTGTAGGGTTGGTATTTAAATTCCATCGGTGTATTTGTAAAATCATAATTGCAGATCACCAACGGGAAATTGCCATGCTTCAACTGGGTGGCAAAATTCTCAAGGCCGGCATCAAAATCATGGTTGCCCATCGTAGCAGCATCATAACCCATGGCGGCCATGGCTTTCATTTCCGGTTCGCCCTTATATATTAAAAAAGGGAGTGCCCTGGAAAATATCACCGGCATCAAGCAACAGTATATTTTGTTCTTCGTTCCTTATCTGCTTTATCAGCCCGGCCCGGGCTGCCACGCCTCCAAGCCCCTGGTTCCTGCCCCCGTCCATCGGGAAGGGCTCCAACCGGCTGTGTACATCATTGGTATGCAGTATCGTGAGCTTCTTAACTCCCTCCTCCCCACCCAAACCGGCCAGGGCCGTTCTTGAAGTGAGAAGTGCTGCCGTGGCCAGCGTTGCCTGGCCAATGAATTTTCTCCTATTCTGCATTACGTACCCTGTTTTCTGTTTTTGCTGATATTTTTTTGCCCTGGCGCTTAAGATCTGCCAGGTACTCAAAGATTGCATCCCGGAATATATAGCCATTGCTTACCTGCGGAACGGGCTTTAGCATCGTACAATCATCACCGCCATTGGCCACATAGTCGTTATTGGCGATGGTATAAACCGCTGATTCGTTCAAAGGCGCCCCTCCCACAGTTATATCAATGGCTTTTTTATCTTTTATCTGCATCGTGATGCCCGAGCAGGGCCATCCCCCCCTGCCGGCAATATGATCTAAAAATTCGTGCAACACTTTCCCGTTCACCTTTTGTATGATCAGCAGGTTATCGAAGGGTGACAACTCAAATATCTTTGCCCGCGTTATATTTCCGGCAGGCATGGATGGCAACCGGATGCCTCCATAATTTATAAAGGCAGCATCCACATGGATCCCATAGTTTTTTTCAGCCATGGCCAGCATCGCATCCGCCAGGAAATTACCCAATGAACCTTCGGGTTGTTTCTTTTCAAGGGCCATTTCGGAAACGGCCACTACCTCGTACATGCTTTTTGATAAACTGTCTGAATACGGTTTCAGTAAAACCAGCATGCTGCTGTCCTGTTTGGCTCCTGCCGCAATGCGGTAGTCATTGTATTGAACTTTTTGCGCCTGGTACGAAGTGTGCAGGAAAAAATAAGGCTGGTCATTAGGAACCCAGCGAAAAAAAACTTGCTGATTTTGCTCATGTCCTGAAAGAAGAATTAAACAAAAGGAAGGTAGTTATTTTTATCTACAACCAAGAAAAGAATGAATAAAAAATTTTATAAGAAAATAGGTTTACTTTTGGATATTAAAATATTGTTATGAGTTATGAATTAGCCGGTAAACTGGTTGCCAAATACGATACGGTTCAACGTACCGAAACTTTTAAAACCAGGGAGTTTGTGGTTGAAAAAACCGATGACATCAACGGACGTACCATTACCAATTATGTGAAGTTCCAGTGCGTACAGGACAAAACAACCATCATTGACCGGGTGAATGTGGGTGAGGAGATAAAAGTATATTTCAACATCAAAGGCAGCAAGTGGGAAAAAGACGGCAAGGTGAATTACATTACCAATTTAGATGCCTGGCGTATTGAACAGATATTGCAACCCGGTTCCGTTAAAACAGATAATGATTACCTGGAGCCATTGGATACTTTTTCAGAAACGCCACCAGATGCGGTGGATGACCTGCCATTCTGAACGCAGATCGTTTAAGTCGTTGAAAGGTTTAAGTCGTTTCAGGGTTTCAAGGTTCATGATTTCTTTCATTGTTCTTAGCATAACCACCTAACACCATGCAACAAAAAATTTCTCTCAAACTTCTGCCATCAGAGGCTGCAGATGATATCTCCATAAAAAGATCCATTGCCGGTCATACAGGCAAAAAACCTGCTGAGGTTTCGGGTTATCATATATTAAAGCAGTCCATTGATGCAAGAGCAAAGACCATCTGGATCAACCTCACCGTAAATGCCTTCCTGGATGAGCCGTTCATAAAACGTACCATCCTTCCGTTTGCATTCAAAGATGTGAGTAAGGCAATGAAGAAGGTTGTGATCATCGGGGCCGGTCCCGCAGGACTTTTTGCAGCCTTTCAATTACTGGAGCAGGGCATAAAACCCGTCATTTTAGAAAGGGGAAAGGATGTGAGGGAAAGACGAAGGGACCTGGCCCGGTTAAATAAGGAAGGCATTGTGAACCCCGAAAGCAATTATTGTTTCGGTGAAGGCGGCGCCGGCACGTACAGCGATGGCAAATTATATACCCGGAGCACCAAACGGGGCGATAGAGACCGGGGTCTCAACCTCTTTGTAAGATTTGGCGCATCCGAAGAGATATTATACCAGGCCCATCCGCATATCGGCACCAATAAACTGCCGCATATCATTACGGCGATGCGGGAACAACTGACCGGATGCGGGGCAGAAGTTCATTTTGAGAAAAAAGTGGTGGACCTCATCATTGCCAACGATTCAATAAAGTCGGTTAAAACAGCCGATGGAGATCTGTTCGAAGCCGATGCCTTCATCCTGGCAACCGGCCATAGTGCCCGGGATATCTTTGAACTGCTGCACCGGAAGCAGATCTTGATTGAAGCCAAACCCTTTGCCCTGGGTGTACGGATCGAGCATCCGCAGCAACTGATAGACAGCATTCAATATCACTGCCCGGCCAGGGACGAAAATTTACCTCCCTCCTCTTACAGCCTGGTACAGCAGGTGAATAACCGGGGGGTATTTTCCTTTTGCATGTGCCCGGGCGGCATCATTGCGCCAGCATCCACATCACCCGGCGAATTGGTGGTGAATGGCTGGAGCCCCTCTAAGCGGAATAATCCATTTGCCAACAGCGGCATGGTGGTCCAGGTGGAACTGGAGGATTTAATTAAGAATGAAAAATTAAAAACCTGCCTGCCGGCAGGCAAGGTTAAAAATGATGCGTTGTCGATGATGCATTTTCAGCAAATGGTGGAACAGAAATGTTTTGAAACGGGCGGAGGCAATTTAGTGGCGCCAGCACAAAGAATGGTTGATTTCAGTAATGGAAAAACATCCTCTTCCTTACCCGGATGTTCCTACCACCCGGGATTAAATGCGGTCAACCTTAAAGATGTCTTGCCTGGTTTCATTTACCAGTCACTTGCCAAAGGCTTTATTGAATTTGGTAAAAAAATGAAAGGCTATTTTACCAATGATGCCGTGGTGGTGGCCACTGAAAGCCGCACATCATCACCCGTTCGGATCCCCCGCTGCAATGAAACACTGGCACACCCGCAGTTAAGCAATTTTTACCCCTGCGGCGAGGGTGCCGGCTATGCCGGTGGCATCGTAAGCGCTGCCATGGATGGGGAAAGGGTGGCAAAACAACTTGTAAAAACGATTGTGCTCATCGCTTTACCGTTTGTAAAATCGCTACCCGCCATTATTTATTCGTCCTTACATTTGACCTGCTAAAAAAAGCTACACATGAAAATCCTGGAAGTTCAAAACCTTAAAAAATACTTTGCCACGCAAAAAGCGGTTGACGGCATCAGCCTGCAGATCGAGCAGGGCAGCATTTTTGGGTTGCTGGGCCCCAACGGCGCCGGTAAGACCACGTTAATAAGAATGATCACGGGTATCTTCTACCCGGATTCGGGCGAGATCTTCCTGAAAGGGAAAAAATTCGACCCCGAGAACGATGCAAAGTACATTGGCTATATGCCGGAGGAAAGAGGACTGTATAAAAAAATGAAGATCGGTGAGCAGGCCCTTTATCTTGCCCAACTGAAAGGATTAAGCCGCCACGATGCCATGCACAAGATCAAAGACTGGTTCAAACGGTTTGAAATGGACAGCTGGTGGAACAAGAAAGTGGAAGACCTGAGCAAGGGCATGGGGCAAAAATTACAGTTCGTGATCACCGTGCTGCATGAACCCGACCTGATCATACTGGATGAGCCCTTCAGCGGCCTTGACCCGGTGAATGCCAACCTGATCAAAGACGAGATATACCGGCTGTCACAAAACGGCACCACCATCATCTTCAGTACCCACCGCATGGAACAGGTGGAAGAGATATGCAAACACATTGTGCTGGTAAATAAGGGGAAGAAGATACTGGACGGAACGGTGAATGATGTAAAACACGAATTCAAGGAAAACCTGTTTGGCATTCAGCTTGAAGCCATCCCGGATACCATTGACAGCCCGGCGCTTGAAATGATCAACGCCACCGGCAAAGAACTCCTTGTACGGATACGGGAGGGGTACAAGCCGAATGATGTGTTGAGTTATTTCATTGACCGGGGAAGCAGCGTGGTTTCCTTCAGGGAAATGCTGCCTTCGCTGAATGATATTTTTATTAAACTGGTGGAAGGGACACCGACTGCCAGGCAATTTGAAAAAATAACCGCCTGATCAACCGGCAAAATTTAAAGAAATGAAAAAGATCTTATTAATTATACAACGTGAATTCCTTACCCGGGTACGGAAGAAGACCTTCATCATCGGCACCATTCTTTTTCCGCTGCTTTACCTGGGGCTGATATTCGGCACCGGCTATATTGCAGAGAAATCCAGGGATGACCTGAAAATAGCGGTCATTGACCGATCGGGACTTTTTACCGAGAACCTGGTAGCAACGGTCAACCGGGAAGATTCAAGCAATGCCATAAAACTGATCACGTCAAATTCTGAAAGGTTTAAGACGGCCTTCGACTCACTCGGCTACGACGGGTATATTGAGATACCGGAAAGTTTCAGTTGGCAGCATGGCACCGACAGCCTGGTGATAAACACAAAAAAATCTTTTGGCATCGGCGCTGCCAACCCGGTTGAAAGAAAAATAAACCAGGTATGGAACCGGATCAAGCACGACAGCCTCGGAATTGATTCTGCCAAGGATAAGATACTGAACAAAACACTTGCGTTACGGTTTCATAATGAAAAGAACAAGAATGCCAATGAAAAGACCGCAACGGTCATCGGGTATGTGTGTGGTCTTTTAATGTACCTGATCCTGCTGCTGTATGGCTCACAGGTGATGATGGGGGTAACAGAAGAAAAGACCAGCCGCATCGCCGAAGTGGTGGTATCTTCCGTAAAACCATTTCAGCTGATGATCGGGAAGATCGTGGGGATCGGTATGGTGGCCCTTACCCAGTTCCTGATCTGGGTGGCCTGTATCTTTATCATTTACAATGTGAGCAAGACCACCGGGAATGCCGGAGGCAATGTTTCAGGAATGGTGGGTGCGATACAGGAAGTGTTTACCAGTGTTAATATGCCCCTGGTGGTTGGCTGTTTTATTTTCTACCTGCTGGCAGGTTTCTTTTTCTACTCTTCGCTGTATGCGGCCATTGGCAGCGCCATTAATGAAGATATGAGAGAAGCGCAGTCGCTTAGTTTCCCCATCACCATGCTGGTCATCTTTTCCATAGCGCTGATGACACCGGCCATTTCAAATCCCGGCAGTTCACTGGCGGTGTGGGCAAGCATCATCCCCTTCAGTTCTCCCATTGTGATGATGGCCCGTATCCCGTTTGGAGTGCCTGTTACCGTGCCCTGGTGGCAATTGGGCCTTTCCATGGTTTTATTGATCGCCGGATTCATGTTCACCACCTGGTTTGCTGCAAGGATATACCGAACCGGTATATTGATGTACGGTAAAAAGCCAAGCTGGAAAGAGATGATGAAATGGGCATTCAGAAAATGATACCAATAAAAAAAATGTCCCGCCAGAGAAGCGGGACATTTTTTTTATTCTTATTTCAGTGGTTCTGACTGGGGCTTCATAAGCGGCTCTTTCGGTTTAGATGCTTTTTCAATGGCCCGGTTCAGTTCATCACCCAGGTACTGGTTGATGATCTTCCAGCTTACAGCCAGCATACCAAGGATGCTTCCAAGTATCAGGCCGATCAGTGTATAAATGAATTTTGATTTTTTAACCGGTTCATAGGGAGGCTCGGGTTTGTCAAGCGCTTCAATGATGGGCGTTTCTTTTTGCAGGCGGTATGCAGCCGATTCCCGGTTATTCACTGCAAAATAATACTGCGACTGAACGGTTGCCTTATCCTGTGCCAGGTTCACTTTGGGAATGCTGTAGCGCTGCAATCCATCATTGGTAAAGAACGTGCTTTCGTCCAGGGCAATGGCCCTTTTGTCAAGTGCGTTCAGCACATTCAGCAGGGAGTCGGCCTTTTTAATGGAGAATTCATAATCGATCTGTGCCTTTTTCTTTTTCAGTTCAATGTAAAAAAGCGAAAGCTTATCAATATAGATATAACTGATCTCCCGCACCAGTTTCTGATTGCTGTTCGTAAAAAAAAGTTCCAGGATGCCGTTCTTGTTGATCTTGGCCGAGAATGAGATCTTCAGCAGGTTGCTGGCCACGTTCACCTGTGCCAGGCTGTCGAGGGGGGTATCGATCTTTTCATTCTGCATGAACCCGGTGTACCTGTTATTCTCTTCGATCAGCAATTCCGAAATGGTCTTATTTTTCATCGAAGGGATCCTTTCCATGGCTACGGCTTCCCGGGTACGGCGGCTGTTTGCCAGTTCAACAATATTGATGGATGCATCTTCGGTGAAGGATTTGGGCGCATCGGTAAGCCCCAGCAGGTTACTGATGGCTGATCCGGTGCTGCTGGTATTGGAAGCGCTCAACGGGAATACGGTTGCCTTGGATGACCATTGCACAACGCTCTGTCTTGCCATGTAAAAAAACAACCCGCCAAAAAGCAAAGCGATCACAGCGATCAGCCAGCTGAATTTTTTCAGTCTTTTTACCAGTTGCTTTAAAAGTTCAATATTGTTCATTAAGAAGCTTTATTTTATCTAATAATTTACTGGATCAGTTTAACAATCAAAGCGGCTGTTACTATGGGAATACTGGATATGATCACCTGCGTGACAATGTCGGTTACCTGTGCACCTTCGGGCCGCAACGGCACCGTTACAGTGGAACCTTCTTTTACCCTGGGATAAAAATGCATAAAGAAAATACTGGTCGTCCGCTTGCTCTTGCCATTGGCGTAGGTGACAAAGATCCGCTTCTTCCAGGGCCGTATGCCATAGCCGCCGGCTTTGTCAATATAATAGCCCACGTTGGTATGTTCTTTATCGTACGTTAATTTAAGTGGCGACTGTACAATGCCCTTCACGTTTACAAAAGGGTTTATCTCCGGGATAAAGATCACGTCCCCTTCCTGCAGAATGATGTCGTACTTTGAATTCTTGTATTTCATGGCCCGGTACAAATCTATGCTCACCGGTTCCTTCGCCACTTCACCAAGGCTCTTCATGGATGAATCCAGCGTAATGCTTCCTATGGAATCGGTCAGGGAGGCCACTTTGTTGGTCACATTATCCCGGTAGTACTGTGTTTTCTTCCTGTACAGGATCGCACCGCTCAGGTCGGCATTCTCTTTTATCCCTCCTGCCCGTTCAATATAGGAGGAAAGCCTTTCGTATTTGCTCAGCCTTGGATAGGGACCCGAATACTGAACCAACCCGTTTATCTGCACCAGTTGCTGCAATTCAAATGTCGGGTTCTTCCGTACATATATCTGGTCGTATGGGCGCAATAATATTTCCCTGGACACACTGTCCAGTTCAAGATTGGGTGATACTTTAATCGTTTTGAGCACGGTACGGGTTGGCTGTTGCATTCCTTTTGCTGAGTCCAGGTCAACCACACTGGATATCTCAATACGCCCATATTCAGCAGATTGTTTCAAACCACCGCAGAGATAAAGCAGGTCCTGCAGTGTCATGCCGCCGTATTTGTTTACCCTGCCCTCTTTTCTTACTTCGCCGAAGATCTCCACGTATTGTTTATCCGCAAACTGGTTGGAGTTAAAAAGAAGCACCTGGTCGTTGGCAAATAATTCTACGTTATAAATACTGGCCGTATCATTGGTGGTGATATCCGTTAAGTTCACTTCCACCTTACTGGCTTTGATATTGGTACTGTCGCCGCCGCCCCGGAAAATATAGGCACGGGGAAGGAACGTATTCCGGGTAATGCCGCCAGCCCTGTTGATCAGGTCAAACAATTTATCGCCCTTACGTATCTCGTACTGGCCCGGATATGAGACCTCTCCTTTCATTTCCACCTTGTTTATCAATCCCGGATTAATGGAAACCACTTTTACGATATCCCCGTCATTAAGCGGGAAGTCCTGGTCCTTAAGAAGTGCACTGCTGGTCGGGTTTACGATGGCTGTTACATTCACATCCTTTATGATCTGCTTTTCCAGTTCGGTCCGGTAAACCTTCGCCCCGCTCGAAAAGGCATCGTTCTGCAGGCCGCCTGAATATTTAAGCAGGGATTTCAGACCTTCGTCTTTTTTAAGCTGGTAGAACATCGGACGCTTGAACCGGCCCTCGGCCTTCACCCGCTTTTCCAGCGTTTGCATGATCACAAAATCATTATTCTCAAGATAGATGTGTTTCCCAAAATCGCCGGTGGTCAGGTACTTATATACATCCAGTACATCAATGACCCTTCCGTTCCGCTTGATCTGTATCTCACGAAGATTGGCCAGGTCTGTGGGCCCGCCGGCCAGCGAGATCACATTAAATGCATTGGTAAATGCAGAAACAGTGACAGGCCCCTGGTTCCTTACCTCACCCGCAACATTTATGGATATAGTACGTGGCTGCCCGAGTGATATGGAAATATTTGTTGACGGTGGAACAAACGATCTGAACCGTTGTGTGAGCAGGGAACGTACATTTTCAAATGTAAGACCCTGCAGGTAGATCTTTCCGATGCTGGCGGGGAAAATGGAACCATCCCGGGCAACCGTATAATCCAGCGTGGCCTCCGCTCCATTCCACAAGGAAACAATGATCTGGTCATACACACCGATGGGATAATCCAGGGGCGGTGTTGACAATTCGGTAATGGAGGCAACCACACCGGAACGGAACAGGTTCATCCCATACGTATCCTCGGTAGGATTCATCGATTGGGGCGTACTTTCTTTTACCAGGCTGTCCTTCTCAATTTTATCCTTAAGGGCTTTGTTCATTTCCTCTCCCGTCCTCTTGCTGCCGTCGGGGTTCTTATCTTTCAAAATATCATATAGCTGGGCAGGCGGCATCTGTGTTGGATTCGGCAATACCGGAACATCAGGATTATTGGGATCTTTGATCGGGTTTTGTGCCGATACCATTTTTACTGAACAAAAGAGAATCACAATAAAAACTGCGGCCGCTTTTTTAAAACCAAAATAAGTTTGCCCTGAGGTTAATAACATTTTTTGGGGGGTTGAGATTACAAATTTTTAAATAATGCGCAAATATAATATTCTTTATTTAAGCGGCTGCTTCAGCGATGCTTCAAACTCATTCCATATCTCTTTCACGATCTCTGCTGCCGGTTTGATCTTTCTGATGAGGGCACTTACCTGTCCTATTTCCAGTTCTCCTTCATTCATATCGCCTTCAAACATCCCTTTTTTTGCCCGGCCCCTGCCCAACAGTTTTTTCAGTTCATCCGGTGAAGCACATCGTTGTTCCGCTTCCTGCACCTGCGAATAAAAATCATTCTTCAGGAGCCTTACCGGCGTTAATTGTTTTAATGTTAATTGGGTATCGCCTTCCGAAGAAGTAATGATCCTGTTCTTGAAATTGTCGTGCGATGATGCTTCGGGACTTGCCACAAAACGGCTGCCCACCTGCACCCCTGCTGCACCCAATACCATGGCGGCCAGCATTTGTTTACCCGTGGCGATCCCGCCTGCAGCAATAACAGGTATATCCACCGCTGCACAAACAGCTGGTACCAGCACCATGGTGGTTGTTTCTTCCCTCCCGTTATGCCCGCCGGCCTCAAAGCCTTCTGCCACCACTGCATCGCAACCGGCTTCCTGTGATTTTAATGCGAATCTGCTGCTGCTCACCACATGCACCACTTTTATCCCTTCCTGCTTTAAAACGGGTGTCCAGGTCTTTGGGTTACCCGCCGATGTAAAGACGATGGGTACTTTTTCTTCCAGGATCACCTGTATGTGCTTCTCAATATCGGGGTATAATAAAGGAACATTTACCCCAAACGGTTTTTGGGTGGCCGCTTTACACTTCTGAACATGTTCACGCAAAACCTCCGGGTACATACTGCCGCTTCCGATCAGCCCAAGCCCTCCTGCATTGCTTACCGCACTGGCCAGCTTCCACCCGCTTGCCCAGATCATGCCGGCCTGAACAATGGGATACTCAATTTCAAAAAGACGGGTTACCCTGTTTTGCATCTCGGTCAGATAGTTTTTTCAAATATCGTTAAAAAAGTAGTTCAGAAACTAAAAGTACTTTGAAACGCAAAGTAAGTGAAATTATTTTACAACCCGGTGCCTTTTTTCCAAAATTGCCCTGTAAAAGAGGTGTTGCTGAAGACTGAATGCCTATGATTTTCCGCCGCCGCTCAGGTCGATGGCTGTATTATCGCCAATATTGAGGCTTCGGTTCACGCCTTTTACCTCCGCATCGCTGCCAATGAGTGAGTTGCTCAGCACGATCTCAAAGAGGTTGGAATAGGCGCCGATTATGGAATCCTTGATGATCGCATGGTTGAGGGAAGCGTGTTCGCCAATGGCAACATTGGGGCCTATGACTGAATTCCGTATATCGCAGCCCTCGCCTATATTCACCGGGGGGATGATGATGGTATTCTCGTAGGGGTTGTCTTCCGTGGTGTTTCCGCCAAATTTCTTAAGCAAGGTGGCATTTGATTCCAGCAGGGTTTCCTTGCGGCCGCAATCGAACCAGTTATTCACTTTGAAAGACTGAAATTTTGCACCACTCTGTATCATGCACTCGGGCATCGGTAAGGTTAAACTCTCCATAGCTTTTTGCTCCCGCCGCCACGATCTTATCCAGGCAGGAGAAAAGAAAATCCGTTTCCCTGATCTTGTACACGCCCACCAGTGCCATATTGCTTTTTGGAATGGCCGGTTTTTCAACCACCCGGCTTATGCTGCCGTCCTCTTCGATTTCTGCCACACCAAAATTACGGGGGTCGTCCACTTTTTTTACTCCCAGCATGGAGTGCGGGCTGCTGATCACTTCCTTCACATCATACTCCGCAATGGTATCGCCCAGAACGATCAGTACTTCGTCACGGCCAACGATCTCCCGGGTAAGGTTGATGGCATGGCCGATCCCAAAACGTTCGCTCTGCTGAACAAAATGACAGTTGAGACCGGGGTATTTGCTCTTTACATAATCCTGGATCTTTTCGCCCAGGTAACCAATGATGAAGATGAAGTCCTTTATGCCTGCTTCACGCAACTGGTCTACAATGATACTGAGGATCGTCTTTCCTGCAAGGGGGATCAACGCTTTGGGTTGTGTATATGTATGCGGGCGTAGCTTTGTGCCTGCGCCGGCTACCGGTATGATTGCCTTCATTGTTAAAACCTGGTCTGCCTGCGGCAGCATGTTTAGTTTACAATTGAGTTCTTCTTAGCTTGAAACGGCTGTGAAAGTAGTGAATTTTGTGTAAAAACAACACGAAGAAACGGGTTTATAATCAATTGAGTAAAATAGCCGCTGCTGCTTATATTTGTGCCTCAATATTTTTTTATGCAAAAAGACAGCCTGGTTTTTGATCTGATAAAGAAAGAACTGGAGCGCCAGCGTAACGGCATTGAACTCATCGCTTCTGAGAACTTCACCAGCCTGCAGGTGATGCAGGCCATGGGAACAGTACCCACCAATAAATATGCAGAAGGTTATCCCGGTAAAAGATATTACGGCGGTTGTGAAGTGGTGGATGAAATAGAACAACTGGCCATCGACCGCCTGAAAAAGGTTTTCAATTGTTCCTGGGCCAATGTGCAGCCACACAGCGGCGCTTCTGCCAATGCAGCCGTTTTCCTGGCCGTAATGAAACCCGGTGAAAAATTCCTGGGCCTTGACCTGAGCATGGGGGGGCACCTTACCCACGGCAGCCCGGCCAACTTCAGCGGTAAAACCTACCATGCCATCCATTATGGCGTTACCAGGGAAGGCATTGTTGATTATGAACAGCTGGAAGCCAAAGCAAGGACAGAAAAACCAAAGATGATCATCTGCGGCGCTTCTGCATACAGCCGCGACTGGGATTATAAACGCATCCGTGCCATTGCCGATGAAGTAGGTGCGGTTGTATTTGCAGACATTGCACACCCGGCCGGATTAATTGCCAGTGGCTTATTGAACGACCCCTTTGATCATTGCCATATCGTTTCATCCACTACCCATAAAACTCTGCGTGGGCCAAGAGGCGGCATCATCATGCTGCGGCATGATTTTGAAAACCCATGGGGAATAAAAGATCCCAAGGGAAACCTCCGCACGATGAGTTCGCTGCTTGACCTGGCGGTATTCCCCGGCTCACAGGGCGGACCGTTGGAACATGTGATCGCTGCGAAAGCAGTTTCTTTCGGAGAAATTTTATCTGAAGATTTTAAAGCGTACGGACAACAGGTCATCAGCAATGCACAGGCCATGGCCGGGGCATTTGTTAAAAAGGATTACCAGCTTATCAGTGGCGGTACCGACAATCATTTAATGCTGATCGATCTCCGCAATAAGAACCTCACCGGCAAAAAAGCACAGGAAACCCTGGACAGGGCACACATCACGTTAAACAAGAATGCTGTTCCCTTTGATGACAAGAGCCCCTTTGTTACTTCCGGTATCCGGGTAGGCGTTCCGGCAGTAACCACCCGGGGAATGAATGAAGAACAGATGCAGACAATAGTAGGTCTCATTGATAAGGTGCTGATGAACGCCGATGATGAAAAAATAATTTCATCCGTAAAGGAAGAAGTGAAGACCTTCATGCGTCAGTTCCCGTTATATCCTGAACTGGGCTGATTCCATTTAATCAAGCTGCCCCCTTTTACTGCTTACCAGTTTGTGGTATTTGCCGGCAATTATCTTCCGGTTACTTTTGCGCATTGCATAATGGGAAGATCGCATAACAGGAATGACAGACGGTTTTAAAAGGACCTTATCCCTGCTTTGAAGTATGGTTGATAAATAGTTTTCCACCTTTCCGGTCTGTCTAAAAAAATAATATTAATATTACGGCAGAATTACCCCGATCACTCCCTGGATAAAGCAAGAAAGACTCCAATTCCTCCGGAAGCCGCTTGACCTAACTACTTAATTAATTTTCATTCCATGAACCAATTTTACCGTTTGGTGTTTGCAACTATTATTGCATGCACACTGCACCTTACTGCAACCTCCCAATCACTAAGTATCAATACCGATGGCAGCACGGCCGACCCCAGCGCTTTACTGGATGTAAAAAGCATCAGCAAGGGCATACTGGTACCCCGTATGAACAAGACAGAAAGAAATGCGATCGCCACACCTGCCACCGGCCTCATGGTCTTTCAGAATGCCCCGGACAGCGTTGGCTTTTATTATTATAACGGAACATCCTGGTTATGGCTGGCCACTGCCAGTTCAACGGCCGGCTGGTTAACTACCGGGAATGCCGGCATTGACCCGGCCAATAATTTCCTGGGTACCACCGACGCCAATTCAGTACGGCTGCGGTACAACAATATCTTTTCCGGACAATTAAATGATACCACGACCTATTTTGGTTACAAAGCAGGACTTACAAACCCGGCCCTTGCTCACAATATCGGCATTGGCCCAGGTGCTTTGCAAAACAATACCACTACCTATAATATAGCCATTGGCGACAGCGCTCTGTACAGCAACACGGCAGGTGGGGTGATCGGTATCGGTTACCGTACCCTGCAGGTGAATGCCGGTTACGACAATATAGCCATCGGCTACAATGCACTGGACAGCAACGGGGCCGGCGCCCGGAATGTTGCGATAGGAAATCATGCACTTCGCAGCAATAAAACCGGTAATTACAATACGGCGGTGGGGTATGTTTCCCTTGCCAACAACACGGGTTCTTTTAATACGGCTGTGGGTGATTACAGCCTGGGTTTAAATACCACCGGTACAGCCAATACATCCATAGGGTCAAATATACTTGTGTATAATACCACCGGCGCTGCAAATACGGCGCTGGGTGCCAACAGTATGTTCTATAATGTGGCAGGATCCAATAATACGGCTGTAGGATACCAGAGCCTTCTTACGAACGACAGTGCCAGTGGTAATACAGCCATTGGCCGGCACAGCATGTATTCGCATAAACGAAATGCGAATAATACAGCGATCGGGTTTGAATCAATGCAACTCGATTCTGCCGGCGCAAACAATACGGCTGCAGGCTGGAGGGCTTTAAGGAATAATAAGACGGGGGTAGAAAATGTGGCACTGGGTGTAGGTGCCCTGGAAGCAACCAGCGCCGGGTCTTATAATGTAGCAGTAGGCAGAAGCGCTGCCTTTTTTACCGATACGGTTGACTTCACCACTTCTGTCGGCCACGCCGCTGCAGCCTATAACCTGCGTGAAAGGATCACCGCCGTTGGTGCCTATGCGGGGTACACGAATGCATACAGTTCCACCGACATCACCCAGGGAGCAGAAAATACTGCCATTGGGTATGCAGCGCTTACCGGGAATGCGTTTGGAAGCAAGAACGTGGCGATCGGGTATAAAGCGGGTGCCATTTTTGAACCGGGTTCATATTCCGGAACTGCCCCGTCGAGAAATGTTGCCATTGGCGATTCGGCCTACCAGCAGGGCCGGGGTAATGATGTAGTGGCTATCGGTTACCGTGCATTGAGCAAAAGCACCACCAATCATCACCAAAGCGTGGCTGTGGGAAGCCGTGCATTGATGAATGCGACCGCCACGTATCCAAATACTGCAGTGGGTTACTCCAGCCAGGACAGCGCTATTACGGGGGGTGCCAATACCTCTTTAGGGAGCTATTCCCTGATGAGTAATAAAACAGGGGGAAATAATACCGCCATCGGCAATGCCGCCATGATGGAGGCATATAATCCTGCAGGATTGAATTACCCGTTCGATAATACGGCCGTTGGCAATGATGCATTACGGTTTACCCGTTATTACGGACACGTAGCCATGGGTGCAGGCGCCTTGCGTAATGATACATCGGGGGTTTATAACACCGCCGTTGGCTATCTGTCCATGTACAACAACCTCAGCGGCACGGTAAACACAGCACTGGGAACAAGCGCACTCCGCAGTAATATTACCGGTGGAGGAAATACTGCTTTAGGTACCAATGCCATGTACTATCACAAGATCAATAACTACAATACAGCCATTGGTTACGAATCCATGATCATGGATTCGGCAGGCACCTTGAACACCGCCATGGGCTGGAGGTCGCTGCGCTATAATATCCAGGGCTCAGAAAATACGGCATTGGGTGTTGGGGCGCTGGAATTTACCGACAGCGCTTACGGCAATACTGCAGTAGGCCGCGGTGCCATGCTCGGCACGTTCAACAACACCACCAACCTGGCATACAACACCGTAATGGGATTTTATGCCGGAGCTCAAATGGACAGTGTGTACGAAGTAACCGCAATCGGTACGCAGGCTGGCTATAACAACCGGGGATATCAAAATACGTTCATCGGCGCTAATTCCGGCGTCGGCTTCAGCGGATCCAACCTGACCGGTATTGAAAATACCGGGCTGGGCGCCTATACATTAAGCTATAACAATACCGGCAAGAGCAATACAGGAGTTGGTTTAGGTGCTCTTTACGGCAACCGCACCGGGAACGGAAGCGTGGCCGTGGGTACCCGGGCATTGGCCAATGGAAACAGTTACAGTTATAATATTGCCATCGGCGACAGCGCCATGTATGGGAACAATGCAAGCAATAACCTGGCAATAGGAACTTTTGCCATGCGGTTCAATAATACCGGTACCCCTAATACTGCCGTGGGTAATTATGCCATGGAAAACAACCTCACGGGAAATTTGAATACCGCCCTGGGATACCAGGCACTGAATGCCAATACCGCCGCCCATGAAGTTTCTGCAGTGGGTTACAGGGCATTGGCAAATTATACCTCCACCGGATCAACCTGGAACACGGCATTGGGAAGTTTAGCCGGTGAAAATTTTACTACGGGAACACAAAATGTAATGATCGGTACCTGGGCCATGAGAAACCATCTAACGGGAATCAGGAACACCGCTGTTGGTAATGTAGCGCTGCATAATGGAGCAACCGGGGATGGCAACACGGCTATAGGAGATAATTCCCTGCTGAACACCAGTGGAAATAATAATGTGGGCCTCGGAAGGGATGCAGGAAATAATATCAGTTCAGGTTCAAACAATACACTGATGGGATATGTCTCTGATGTTTCCGTTGGTACCCTTATCAACGCAACGGCTGTTGGTGCAAATGCGCTTGTATCACAAAATAACAGCATGGTCTTGGGAAGTATCAATGGTTTGAACAGCGCAACAGCCACGGTAAATGTAGGTATTGGCGAAACATCTCCCAATGCACGCCTGCACATTACCCGCAATGGGGCAAGCGGGGGTACTTATCATGTCAGTTCTTCTTTGATCATTGAAGACAATACCAGTTCATACATACAACTCACTAATCCCAATGCAAACGAAACGGGCATCCTTTCGGGCAACGCTTCAAATTTTATCAGGAGTGCCTTCATTTTTGCCTCCGACAGCACGCTTCGTTTAAGGGCAGGCGGAAATATAAACAGGATGATAGTTGATAACAATGGAAATGTTGGTATTGGTACAATGACCCCTGCTTACCAGTTGGAATTATCTACCAACTCGGCGGGTAAACCACTTAGCAATGCCTGGACTATCAGTTCTGATGAACGCCTGAAAACAATTGATGGAAATTATACGAAAGGGTGGCAGATATTTTAAAACTCAATACGATCAAATATCATTATGCTCCCGGTAATGCAAGGAACCTGCCTACAGAAGAACAGGGCTATGGTTTCTCTGCCCAGGAAGTGCAAAAGGTTTTTCCGGAAGCGGTAAAAACAGGAAAGGATGGTTACCTGAACTTTGACATTCACCCGATTCTTGTTTCATACATCAATGCCTTCAAAGAACAGCAGCAACAGATCGAAGACCTGAAAAAGAAGAATGAAAAGCTGGAAAAAGATATGCAATTGATCCGGGCAAAACTGGGTATTAATAATTAAAATTGTTATTTTCACATCAAACCATAACAGCATGCTAACGAGAATAACCAGGTTTTTCAGTTTGCTTTTTCTTTCCGGCAATATCTACAGCCAGCAACTGGCCCGTGCCACCGATGTGCAGATGGTGACTGAAGCCGGTACCAAAATAGTAATGACCGGCGGGATCACGTTCAAAGGCACCAGCAACTGGGTGAACAACGGGGAGACCCATATATACAAGACCACGGTCTCTTCTCCCGAAGGCTGGCTTGATTCCACCTCCGCCCCCAATGGGGTATTGAGTGCCACCAGTACCGGTAATGTTTTTTTCCGCGGCAACCAGCGCCAGAGTTTCTATGGCAAGACAAGATTTTATGACCTGACCATCCGCAATACCGCAGGCGATACATTGCTGTCTTCCTGTGAAGTAAGAAATATCCTGAATCTGGATACAGGTTTTGTGTTCACAAGAACCGGTTATGGTAACGACAGCCTCTGGGTCTCCAACCCGGCCATCAACGCCATCGCTTCCACCAGCAACTTTACCGAGAGTTGGGTGAACGGCAGGCTGAGCAGGTCGGGTAATGTGATCGGCAGCTTACCTACTTTTTATTTATTCCCGGTTGGAAAAACAGATAGTTTATATGCACCCGTGCGGCTGGAGAAAGGAACTGCCAATTTAGCCGTGTGGACGGTTGAATATTTTCCCGATACCCCGTTCAACCACCTGAATGTACTCAGTCCCCCGATCGATCATATCAGCCGGGTGGAATACTGGGAGATGACCGGCAATGCAGTTTCGGATGCCAGTGCAAGGGTAAGTTTATCGTGGAGGGGATACAGCCGGGTAAGCAATGATCCTGCTGTAAGAGATAGTTTGATCGTTACACAGTATATCTTACAGCCCCCCTTCATGTGGGGTTTGCCCGGTGGCTGGGTCACCGGCATGACTACGGGTGCAGACAGCCTTGCAGGATATGTAAGGTCAAATGCGTTCAATGGTTTCAGCTATGATGAAAGAAGGTTCACCCTGGGTACCAACAGCAAATACAATGGTCTGCCGGTGAAACTCATTTATTTCAACGCCATTGCCGATGGCAATAAAGTAAGGCTCGACTGGGAAGCTGCCAATGAACAGGATACCCGGACCTATGAAATTGAAAGATCACTCAATGCCATCAACTTCACACAACTGGCAACGGTCAGTTCAAGGCAACTTGCTCTTTCTGCATACACCGGTTACGATCTCAATCCTGTTATGGGATGGAACTATTACCGGTTGAAGATCATCGACAGGTCGGGCAGTTATTTCTATTCACCCGTTCGCCCGGTCAGGTTTGATAAGGGACTTGAGCAGGTCAGGCTGTTCCCCAACCCGGCCAGCGATGTGCTGAACATCCAGTTACCCTCTTCGTATGTGAATGAAAGCATCATCAATATCTACGGTGTGGATGGTAAATTTATGGTCAGCCGGAAACCATCGGCCAATATCGTTGTGCTGAATGTGCTGCCGCTGCCTTCGGGAACATATATCATCCAGATAACAAAGACCAACGGAACCAAAGAGACTTACCGTTTTGTAAAACAATAAAAACGAAAGAAGTAAACACATCATCAACCATGAAAAGATCATTCCTATACATACTGGTAACCAGCGGCCTGGTTTTGGCAGGCGCTGGCGCCCTTGCTCAAAATGCAGCGCCGGAAACCAAACCGCTGAAGAGTACGCTTAAGCCGGAATCAACGCCCCCTGCTGCTCCTGTAGCACCCACTTTGCAGAAAAGCGATGAACAGCAAATTGCAAAACCGATCGTGCCGGGTGGTGAATTCAAGCCCAGGGATACCCGAGTGCCGCAGCCGGCCAATGAAAAAGACCGTGTAATACCAAGACCCATACAGCCGCCTGCACCACAGGCAAACCTGCAAACACCCGCTCCTGCAAAAAAAACAGATAAGGAACCTGTCCCTGTTGTTCAGCAGCACTGAAACGGATGACCCCATAAGTAATTTACCCATACCCTGTACCAAGCAAGAGAACTTCCAATTCCCGCGGAAAATCATTTGGCTTAATTAAACGTAAATTATTTTTTACCATGACCAGATTTTCCCGTTTAGTGGCTGCTACTTGCATTGCATTCACTATTCATTTTGCTGCCGGTGCCCAATCATTAAGTATAAATACAGATGGCAGCACGGCCCATACCAGTGCCCTGCTGGATGTAAAAAGCACCACTAAAGGTGTGCTGGTGCCCCGCATGAGCAAGACAGAGAAAAATGCCATTGCATCACCGGCCACCGGTTTGATGGTATTTCAGAATGCGCCGGACAGTGTTGGATTCTATTATTATGATGGCAGCAGCTGGTTATGGATGGCCACTGCAAATGCAACTGTTGGCTGGCTAACAACGGGAAATTCCGGAACAGACTCTGCAGTAAACTTCTTAGGAACCCTGGATGACAAGCCGCTGATGCTGCGCCAGAATAATTTATGGATGGGACAATTGAACACAAAAACGCACAATTATTTTATCGGTGCAGGATCGGGTTTCAACAATACGTCACAAAACAACACCGCATTAGGCGACAGTGCATTGTTTACAAATATTACCGGCAATACGAATGTTGCGATCGGGGCAAACGCCCTCACCCGGTATACAGGCAGCAATACCGTAGCCATCGGGTATAAGGCGCTCGATTCACTCACAACAGGCATCGTGAATACGGCCGTGGGATACCGGGCCATGGCGCAGACCACAACCGGTCAACGGAATACAGCCCTGGGCTATCGTTCGCTTGACAGTAATAAAACCGGAAATTATAATACCGCTGCTGGCTATGCTTCCATGTATAGAAATACGTCTTCATTCGGGACCGGCATCGGGGATTTTGCACTCGGAAGCAATACCACCGGCGAAGCCAATACGGTAGTAGGTTCAAATAGCTTTCCCGTCAGCACAACAGGAGAATGGAATACGGTAATGGGTACGAATACCATGTTCTACAATACAACCGGCTCATACAATACTGCACTTGGCTTCCAGTCTCTTTACAACAATAGATCCGGGCAACTCAATACAGCAGTGGGTTTACGGGCATTATACCGGAATGACAGCGGTCATCATAATATTGCCGTTGGATACAACAGTTTATATAACCACCGGGAACGGTTCGAGTTATAATGTAGCATGGGTAATTTTTCACTGGAATCGGATACCAGCGGGTATTATAATGTGGTATCGGAACCAGTGCCCTTCGCAGCAACATCAACAGTGCCGGTAATACTGCCGTGGGTACCAATGCCCTGTATAATCATAAATACAATGACCTCAATACAGCCGTTGGCTATGAATCGATGATCGCCGATACGGCTGGTTTTTATAATACGGCCATGGGTTGGCGTTCGTTACGTTATAACCTGACGGGAAACCAGAATACAGCAATAGGCGTTGGTGCACTGGAATCTACCGACAGCGCAACCGGTAATACGGCCATCGGGCGTGGTGCCATGATCGGAAGCATCGGCAATACAACCAACCTGGGCTATAATACCGTTGTGGGTTTTATGCCGGTGCATTGATGGACAGCGTATCAAATTCCACGGCCATCGGTACCCAGGCGGGTTATAATAACCGGGGAAATGAAAACACATTCCTGGGTCTGAATTCGGGTTTCGGGGCCAGTGGTACCAACCTCACTGGTATTGAAAATACAGGCCTGGGCACAGCCACCCTTGCCTATACCAATACGGGCCGTGCCAACACCGCCGTTGGATTAGGAGCCCTGTATGCCAACAGAACAGGAAGCAACAATACCGCTATTGGAGTACGTGCAATGGTGAATTCGCAGGCCGCCAGCAGAAATGTGGCCATTGGCGACAGTACTCTTTATTCAAATACAGTCAATGAACTTGTGGCCATCGGGCATTTTGCCATGCGTGACAATATCTCGGGTGTTGACAATGTGGCCGTAGGCGCCTTTGCAATGGAAGCAAATACCACCGGTGATGAAAATACTGCTGTAGGTGCAAATGCACTGCAATTGAATACAACAGGTGGGTTCAATACTGCCATTGGCGCCAATACCCTGTATTACCAAACAGCTGCCACCGGCAATACTGCCATTGGCTCCAATACACTTCCCAGTGTTACAACAGGCGGTTATAATACCGCCCTGGGTATTAATGTACTCTTTTACGATACAACCGGGACACAGAATGTTGGTATCGGTCACTTTGCATTATTTGAGAACAGGAATGGTAATGGTAATATAGCAATCGGAGGTTCCAGGGCAATGAAAGAAAACCGTAGTGGGAATTACAATATTGCCATAGGTCGCACGGCCCTGAATTATAATCTGGATGGCGACTACAACATCGCCATCGGCGACAGTGCACTTGCCAATACGACCAATACCGCCACCGGGGGTAACCTGGCGATCGGGCGGGAAGCTGGCAATACCAATATCGCCGGAACTTTCAACTCCCTTATTGGCTATGGCTCCGATGTGGTATCGGCAGCACTTACCAATGCCACGGCCCTCGGATACCTTGCACAGGCGGGTCAAAGCAACAGCATCACGCTCGGAAGCATCAACGGAGTGAACGGCGCACTCACAACAGTGAATGCAGGTATCGGTACCAATACACCTAATGCAAGATTACACGTTCAACGCAATGGTGCAGGCGGAGGTTTGTATCATGGCAGTTCTGCCATGATCATTGAGGACAATGCAAATTCCTATGTGCAGTTCTCCCATCCCAATGCCAATGAAACAGGATTCTTATCCGGTAACACATCCAATTTTATCCGAAGCGCCTTTATTTTCCGGGCCGACAGTTCGCTTCAATTCAGGTCTGGAGGAAATACCACCCGCATGACCGTTGATAACAACGGTAACATTGGTATCGGCACCATTACCCCGCTTACCAAGACACATATTCATGAAACAACCAACGCAAATGCAGACCTGCGCATATCCAGTGTGAATAGCACTTATGAGCCCGGTGTGGAACTTGTCAAAACAGGCGCCGGGGGCAGTGACTGGAAGTTACGGGTTACCTCCGCAGGAGTTCTCGTATATTCAAGAAGTGTAGATGATTTTGTAACGCCAACAGACCAATATGAAATGGGTGTACTTAACTTTATGCCTGCTGCAGATAATACAAAATCATTGGGGGGGATCACCAACAGATGGACCACTGTTTATGCAACGAATGGTACCATAAATACATCCGATGCCAGGGATAAAGAGAACATCAGCGACCTGAATTATGGCCTGAAAGAGATCATGCAATTACGCCCGGTTAGTTTTAACTGGAAAGAGAAACCGCAGTGGGGCAAAAAAATAGGCTTCGTTGCACAGGAAGTGAAACCAATTCTTCGTGAAGTTGTACAGGAAGGCGATCTTAAAGGCAAAACAGAAGAAAAAGATGATCATGGGAATGCCATCAAATCCACCAGTGATAAACTGGGCATCTATTATTCTGATATCATCCCCGTTACGGTCAAAGCCATCCAGGAGCAACAACAACTCATCCTTAAACAGCAAAAAACAATTGATGAACTGGTGGAAAGGATAAAGAAATTAGAGAACAAACAGGATTAATTCCAATAAAAAATCAAACGGTCAACCAATGAAAAAGTCAATCACATTAATCTGCTGCACGGGCTGCATCCTTTTCGCTGCATTTACGGCAAGTGCCCAGAAACCTGAGAATAAACCAACGCCCGCAGCAGGCACAAAAGCAATGAGCCCGGCAGCCCCCGCTGTGCAACCGGATGATAACGTGCTGAAGCCGGTAACGGTACCGGAAAAGGGCCATCTGTTGCCAAAAGCAGTTTCCACAATTGACAATACGATACCCGGTCCGCCGCTGCCGAAGCCGATCATGTCGAATATGTCGCCTGCTGCAACTGCTGCAGTCCCTGCAGAAATCAAAAAACCGGTCATCCTGCAGGAACAGCCAAAACAGCATTAATGCATTTTTTCAATGCGGGTAAATAAACAGCAGGCAACGGATCCCATAAAAAAACTTCCTTCACAGGAAGTTTTTTTATGTTCAATTAAATTAATTTCGTCAAATTACGATCCGATGATACAGCGTATACAATCCCTTTGGCTGTTGCTTGCTTCGGCAGCTGCATTTGCCAGTTATAAATTTCCCTATTACAGCGGCACCAGTCAGAAAGGCATTGCCGATTACCAGCTCAATGCCACGGAGAATTTCCTGCTGATCGTTGTTACCGGTATCATCGCCGTGCTGGCCCTGTTCCTCATCTTCCTGTTTAAAAAAAGGACCCTGCAGCTGCGCCTTTGCCTGCTGGGCATTGTGCTGGAAGCGCTGCTGATCTTTCTTTATTACCGGGAACTGCGGACCTTTTCAACCGGCACCTTATCCCTGACCAGCATCCTGCAGAGTATCATCATCATTGCATTTTTTTTGGCCGCCCGGGCCATTAACAAAGATGAAAAAATGATAAAGGAAAGCGACCGGTTAAGATAAAAGCAACATTCCCCGATCCAATGAATAAAAAAAAGCGCCCTTATCCGGGGCGCTTTTTAACTTTAGATTGATGTGTATTTTACTGTTTGATGAATTTAACTGCATTTGTCTGGCCATCGCTGAATTCCCCTTTGATCATGTAGATACCGGAAGGCAGGTTGGAGATGTCGGCATTCAGCACAGTTGAACCGGGCTGAAGCTGTACACTGTTCCGGTATACAACCTTACCATCTGTTGAAACGATCAGCAGGTCCACCACTTCTTTTTTGGTTGTATTCAACTTAACCTGTGCAATATTCATTACCGGGTTTGGTGTGATGCCTGTCAGTTCAATGCCCTTGATCTGGTTGCTGAGTTTTACAATGGCTGAATACGTAGCCCTGCCATCCACATCAATGATCCGGATGCGGTAGAAAACGGTGCCGGCGGGGGCCGTATTATCGCTGTAGCTGAACGGTGAAGCACAACGTGCCTGCGTGGCCGTGATGCTGCTGATGCGGGTGAAGTTCACCCCGTCAACCGAACGCTCCAGTTCAAAGATGGCCTGGGCCGATGAGCAGGAAGCCTGCCAGTTCAATGTATTGAAACCATTGCCTTTGGAAGCATTGAAATACGTGATCTTAATACCGAGTATATTGTAGTCGATGCTGCCTACCCCGAATGGTGAGAACAGTACAACAGCAGTGCGGGTGGATGTATTGGCCGAATTATCGCCTGTTCCGGCCGGAACGCCCCAGTTCGGGCCATCCCAATGGGCGATGCCGATGGAAGCATTGCTGTACCCGGCGAAATTCACTCCTTCCAAAGCAGCCGGCCAACCCACGGTAATAGTGGTGGATGCCGCATTGGGCGTACCCGGACCATTGTAATTTATGGTCCACACGGCATCCACGCAATTATTCTTCTGGGGAGTAGTGAACGGCGTTCCGTTCGGCTCTCCGTCTGTGGTGATGCCCTGGAACACACAGATATTAAAGCTGTTGTTTGCAGGAACATCGGTTGGTGTAAGTGTTACCGGCAGGTAATTACTGCCATCGCCTGCAGGCAATGAATACGCCGCAGAAGTTGCCAGGTTATTTACCCGCACAAATCCTTTGGCACCGTTGCCTGTATTTACCTGGGTTACGATGCTCTTTGAAGCACTGAAACCGCTGCCACCAACAGCATTACCATTTTCAATGGTAAGGATGTTACCGGTTGGTACCACCAGGTTGCCGTTGGTAAGTGTTACCGCAGCATTTACGGTTGTGTTAATGGCCAAAGAAACTCCACTTGAATTATCAACTGTTAAATTATTGAACGTTGTCGAAGCGCTGCCACCGATACTTTGTGCTGCACTGCCGTTGAAGATGACCGTTGAAGCACCACTTGCCGTATGCGTACCACCATTGTTCAGCCAATTGCCGAGTACAGTGGTATTCTGAGTGGTTGCATCATAGGTACCTGCCGTGATCTCAAAATCACCGCCTAAGGTCCAGGCCGTAGTTGTTTTTTGCAATATACCCAAGCCGCTCTTGGTTAATTTGAATGCACCGCTTGCAGTACCTGCCATGACAAGGTCTGCGGTACCGGCACTTAAAACCGGGGCGCCTGTCATGGTGAAATTACCAAACTGAACGGCAGATACACCACTCGTTGAACTGTCGCCCCTGATAATTACTAATGTATTCGCACCCATGCTTAATGTACCCAGCACGTGTGTAATACCGGCGCCGGCTGTAGCCCTGTTCGACATAATCGTTACATCACCACCTACTGTTGTATTATAAGCATTTATCGTTGTGTTCGTTGAGAGATCCAGGGTACCTCCGTTAAGTTGGAGAGGAACAGCAGCGGTTCCAAGGGCACTGGCATTGCCCAGCCTCATTACACCATCCTGCAGGGTAGCGGTTCCACCTGTACGTGCGGAAGCAGTATTCAGGGTAAGTTGGCCACCCCCGGCTTTATTGAAGGCAAAATTGCCGCTCAATGCACCTAATATAACATTCATTCCACCGTTTGAAACATCAAATACCGGCGTGGCTGCAGTAAAAGTTGTTGCACCAAAAGTTAAACCGCCCAATCCATCGTCTACATTGAGGCCCAGGTATGAGAATAAAGTACTGTTTCCGATCGACAATGTACCCAGGGTATGAACAATACCCGGTCCGGAAGTGGCACGGTCAGAGAAAATAGATACGCTGCCACCGATCGTGGTATTGTAAGCATTAACCGATGCATCCGTTGCCAATACGAGGGCGCCTCCGTTAAAGGCCAGCGCCTGTCCGGCAACACCAAAGCCTGCAGTATTGGTAAGCCGGATAACACCTGCATCGAACGTGGTACCTCCTGTATAGGAGTTGGCAACATTCATCACCAGGGTACCATCATTTATTTTCCGAACCAGGGTTGTTCCGGTAGTATTGGTTATGGCGTTGGTGCTTTTTGTGACCATTCCTACGTTATCAAAAGTTACCGTCTTATTTCCGGCAAGTCCCCCGTTTATGGCTCCGGTTATATTGAGCGTGTTTGAACCGGTGGTAGTAACCTGTACTACAGAGAATGGTCTGCTGAACGTGATCGTTCCGCTGAAGGTTGAATTATTATCGGTATTACCACCAATGCGGTAGGTTCCGGTTGTAGCCTGGTTGGCCACGGTAACCGTACGGGCCACGATAAACGCACCGCCCGTAAGCAAAGATGGGCTGGAGTTATTAATAGTGGTTGCGGCATTGCCAAGAACAATGGCAGAAGCGGCATTTCCAAAAGGACTGTTGGTGCTCACCGCAACATTAGCTCCCGCGATCAATGCACCGGCACTGATCGTTGTTGTACCGGTGTATGCACTGGAACCCGACAGGGTCAGTGATCCGTCCCCGCTTTTGACCAGATTACCGGTTGTGGCTGTACTTGCACCGGTTATGGTGAGAGTGGAAGCGTTATCAGAAATATTGATCGTTGAAGTAGTGGCATTTGTTAAAATAAAGTTCCGGTCTGTAGAAGCTGTTGCCCCTGTATATTCCAGGGTACCGCCGCCCAACACCAGGTTGGCCGCTGCATTGGTGGAAGCACCGAGGTTTCCGGCAACCCCACCATTGGTAATGCTGGCAACGCTTAAGATACCTGCATTTATTGAGGTCACGCCTGTATAAATATTAACACCTGAAAAACTAAGTTTTCCGTTACCAGCTTTGGTAACACCAAATGTTGCTCCGCTCACTATGGCAGAAACATTCAACCCATCTGCTGCATTGGTAACCGTGAATGTTCGGGTAGCACCCAGGGCCAGGTTACCGCTGACGGATGCATTGGCAGCTCCACCGGTGGAAGACACGTTACCACCTAAAGTAAGTGTGCCGGCACCGGTTGTAACCGTTCCTCCGGTAACACCGCTGTTTACAGTAAGGGCTCCTATCGCATCAGAAAAACCATTCAGGTCATATGTTGCTCCGTCATTTACAGTTACAGCACCATTTGCCAATGCATTATTTGCACCATATTGCAAAACACCCTGGTTAACCGTTGTGGTACCGGTGTGTAAATTGGCACCGGATATGATCAATGTACCGGCACCGTCCTTATTAAATCCATTGCCGGTAGCTGTACTGGCGCCCGACATGGTAAGCACGGTGGCCACATTGGTTATATCAATTACATTCGTTCCGGCATTCAACGTGAAATTCCGGTTGGTGGAAGCCGTGGCACCTGTATATTCCAGCGTACCACCGGCAAATACCAGGTTGGCCGCTGCGCTGCTGGCAGCCCCCAGGTTACCGGCCACACCACCGTTTCCAATGGTACTCACACTTAATGTACCCGCATCTATGGTTGTAACACCGGTATAGGTATTAACACCCGACATTGTAACTGTTGCGTTCGTGGTCTTCGTCAATGCACCGGCTCCCGCCAGTATAGCACTGCAGGTTCCGCTCTGCATGGCATAAGAAGAACCGGTTAATACACCTGTAGAACCCATGATGGTACCGCTTGTTAAGGTAACCGTACCCACGGCATCATTGAACGTCTTTATATCCAGTGTACCGCCGTTCACGGTCACTGCACCGTTTGAAATTGCATTATTTACCCCGTATTCCAGTATGCCGCCATTCACATTCGTTGTACCCGTATAAGTATTGGCAGCACCCAATACCCAGGTGCCGGCGCCATTTTTGGTAAGTGTTCCGGAACCGCCGGCAATGGCTACGGTCTGAAAAATACCTGTGCCCGTTCCAATAAGATTAATATTATTATTACCAGATGCAGTTACACCACCTGTTAAAGTCAATGTCCCAACTCCTGATGCGTCAATAGTAGGACCATCGGCTGTTGTATTGATCACCCGGTTGGAACTATGTCCCGATCCCGTATACCGCAGTGTGCCGTTTGCTCCCATGGCGATCGTTCCATTGGCCACCGTTGTTGGTGCACCCAATGAACTGGAACCACCACCCACATTTCCCAATGTAGTTATGCTTAATGTTCCTGCATTGATCGTTGTGGTACCATTGTATGTATTTAAACCCAATAAGGTAAGTGTACCATTGCCGTTCTTGATAAGCGAAAGAGAAGTTGCTGTTCCTGTGCTTATGATACCATTATAAGATGTGCTGGTATTTCCCGTAATGGTCAGGGTTCTTGCCCCTGCTGCGCCAGAAAAATGTGTTATATCGCTTGAGCCGGCCAGGGCTGCCACACTCACATTAAAATTTGCCAGGTCAAGTACACCCGTGGTCATAGTGAGTGTTCCGGTACTGGTTAAAGCCGCTGTTAAAGTAACCCCGGCAGCATTATTAATGGTAATATCGCAGGTGGTTGGAGTTCCGTTACCGGTAACCTGTGCAGCGGAACCATTATACACCACTTCCCCACCGGCCGTGTAGGTACGTGTACCCGTAACCCTTATGTTACCGGTACCGGCCGTAGTGGAAATACCCTGGGTGGAAGCCACATTCAATATGCCTGTCGCACTCAATGTAAAATTTGTGTTGTTCCCACCACCCCCATCAGCAATAATACCTGTACCTGAAATGCTCAGGGTACCGCTGTTGGTAAATGATCCATTTGTTGCGGTACTATAAACATTCAGTGTTCCGTCAACCGTAGCAACACAGGTGGAACTTAATGTCATATTTAAACGACTGACCCCATTGGTGCCCAACGACATGGTATTGCCGGATGACAGCGAAAACGTTCCGGTAATTGTTATGGTATTACCAGATGCCGAAGCCACCAGGTTACAATTTCCTGAAACAGTCAGGCTGACCAAACTGATGGATGGCACAGCCGTTATAGCAGCCGATTGGTTACTGTTGATGATCACATCATCACCAGCCGCCGGCACACCATTGCTCCAGTTGCCTGCCGTTGTCCATAAACCGCCCGTTGTGGGAGTCCATGTAGTCGTTTTGGCAAAGGCTGCATTCGCCAAAAGCAAATTCGAAATGATCAGTGCAATGACCAATGATTTCGACCTGAGTAAAAACCTTTTCATGTAGTTCATTTTAATATAAAATTTATTAGAGATAAGCATAGCTTTTTTACTACCTGGAAATGTACAGGGGCTTTACGCGGGAATTGGGTCGGATTATTAATGCACGATATGCCTTGGCAACGCTGCATTAATGAACAATAAACTAAGGTTGAAAACTTGTGGTAATCAAACTGATTTCAGATGGGGGAGGTTGGAATTCGTACAAACAGGTAAGGGTTATCTGCACAATTCAAGTGTAAACATAAAATGAAATTCTGAAAAAACAAACAAATGGGGCTACTTTTTATAAAAAAACTGCCGTCTGACTTGATTTTGCCTTCCTGAACGCCGAGGGATCACCGGCATAAACCAGGTTTCCCCCATCACTACCGGCTTCAGGCCCAAGGTCTATGATCCAGTCGGCGCTCCGTATCACGTCCATATTATGTTCAATTACTATGATAGAATGACCTTGCTCTATCAGGGCGTTAAAGGAAGCGAGCAGTTTTTTAATATCATGAAAATGAAGGCCGGTGGTAGGTTCATCAAATATGAAAAGAATATTCCCCTGCCCTTTTCCTTTTCCCAGGAAAGAAGCCAGTTTCACCCGCTGGGCCTCCCCGCCCGACAACGTATCGGAGGACTGGCCCAGTTTTACATATCCCAACCCCACATCACTCAGCGGCTGTAATTTTTTTGCAACATCGGCGCCATCATTATTCCTTGTACCAGGCTCGGGGAAGAGAAGAATTCAATAGCCTCATCCACGCTCATATCAAGCACATCATAAATGCTTTTCTCTTTGAACCTTACTTCAAGTACCTCCTCCTTAAAACGTTTCCCGCCACATACGTCACACACCAGGTGCACATCTGCCAGGAACTGCATTTCGATGGTCTGTTCACCCTCCCCTTTGCAGGCATCACACCTTCCCCCATCCACATTAAATGAAAAATGTTTGGGCTGAAAACCTCTCATTTTACCCAGGGGTTGCTTACTGAACAGGTCCCTGATCTCATCGTATGCTTTAATATAAGTGACCGGGTTGCTCCGGGAAGATTTCCCGATCGGGTTCTGATCAACCATTTCTACCTGGGATATATGTCCGGTATCGCCCGAAAGTGCTTTATGCAATCCTGCTTTTTCTGTGAACTCCCCCTTTAACTTTTGTAAGGCGGGATAAAGGACCTGTTTGACCAACGTGGTTTTTCCGCTGCCGCTTACCCCACTCACAATACATAGTGTGTTTAAAGGAAATTCAACCGTTATGTTCTTTAAATTGTTTTGCCTGGCCCCTTCCAGTTTTATGGACCGGTTCCATTTCCGGTATTGCTTAGGCGGTTCTATTTTCAATTTACCGGAAAGGTATTTGCCCGTTAAACTGGCAGGGTTACTAATGATCTCATCGTAGTCGCCTTCCGCCACCACTTCACCGCCCAGGTGGCTGGCCAAAGGGCCCATATCAATAATATGGTCTGCCTCCCGCATCATCATTTCATCATGTTCAACCACCACTACGGTATTTCCAAGGTCTCTCAGTTCTTTTAATACGTTTATCAACCGTTGCGTATCCCGGCTGTGCAGGCCAATGGAAGGCTCATCCAGTATATATAGTGAGTTGGTAAGATTGCTTCCCAGGCTACGGGTCAGCTGGATACGCTGGCTTTCTCCCCCGCTTAATGAATTGGCCAGCCTGTTCAACGTAAGATATCCGAGCCCGACATCAAGCAGAGTTTTTATGCGGTGATCAATTTCGGTAAGGATCCTTTTAGCAACCTGCTGATCATAACTGCCCAGTTTAAGAGACTGGAACCAGCCCTGCAGGTCTTTTACAGGCATCTCACACAATTCGCCGATGTGTTTACCACCTACTTTTACATACAATGCTTCTTTTCTCAAACGGTAACCTTTGCAATCGGTACACAAGGTGCGGCCGCGGTACCTGCTTAATAAAACACGGTACTGAACCTTGTACAGGTTCTGTTCCACCTCTTTAAAAAATTCGTTGATGCCGTTGACAAATTCATTTCCCTCCCACAGGTCTTTTAACTGTTTTTCCGTGAGATCAATGATCGGTTTGTGAATGGGGAAGTTGATCTTTTTTGCCGCTTTGATGAAACGCTCCTTCCACAATCCCATCTTCTCCCCCTTCCAGGGCGCCACGGCACCTTCATACACACTTAAATTCTTATCGGGAATGATCAGGTCAGGGTCAATACCCAGTATCTGTGAGAACCCTTCACAGGTAGGACAGGCACCAAACGGGTTATTGAAAGAAAACAGGTTAGGCACGGGTTCTTCAAACTGGATGCCATCCGCTTCAAACTTATTGGAGAAATGAACAAGCCTGTTCCCATCTGTTTCCAGGTACATTTCCCCTTCTCCTTCGTAAAAGGCAGTATTCACAGAATCAGAAATACGGTGCTTTTCATCTTCATCAAACTCTTTTACTACCAGCCGGTCTATTAATATATATGGTTTGGCTTTATCCGCATTGAACTTCCCTGATTCCAGCAGGTCTTCGATCCGCAAAGTTTCTTTATCTGCATACAATCTTGAAAAACCCTTCTGCAGTAAAATATTCAGCTCCTCATTCATTTTTCTTTTTGCATGCTGTTTGAACGGTACCAGTAAAAGCACTTTACTGCCTGCCGGCAAGTTCTCAATTGCATGCACCACATCGGCCACATCATCTTTTTTAACTTCCCTGCCACTGACCGGCGAGATGGTCTTGCCGGCCCGGGCAAAAAGCAGTCGCAGGTAATCATATATCTCTGTCATACTGCCAACCGTACTCCGGGGAGTACGGGTAATTACTTTTTGTTCTATGGCAATGGCCGGGCAAAGTCCCTTGATATAATCCACATCGGGCTTGTTCATCCGTTGCATGAATTGCCGGGCATATGCACTGAGACTTTCGGCATACCGGCGCTGGCCTTCTGCAAATAAGGTATCAATGGTAAGGGATGATTTGCCTGAACCGGAAACACCGGTAACAACGATCAGCTTATTACGGGGTATGGTAACATCCACATTTTTCAGGTTATGGACCCGGGCACCTTTAATATATATACCTGCCTGCCGGGTGCTGATCCCGTTCTCCACCTTCTTTTTTACCGTTGTCATAGCCAAAAATAGTACATTAATTCTGCTGTGTCATATATGTGAAATATTTCCTAAAGACCGTAGCATTACTTTTATCTAAAACCCCATTTAGTATTTTTACCATGTTATCGGGGATGAAAAATTGAGGGTTTTTACTCTTACCTATTCAAAAAACATCTTCTATTTTTACTGTCCAATATCCAGAAAAATGAAAAACCGCTAGAGCCTATCTAAAAGACTTCTACGATTTTTTTCACCTTTTTTGGACCTGTTACTAAAATCCTAACAATCTAAAACTGTAGAAGTTTATGAAATGCCTTAACAACCTTACCGATCAGCAGCTTATCCATTTGTACATGGAAGGAGATGCCAATGCCCTTGCCACCATCATCATGCGTTACAAGGACAAAATTTACACCTCCATTTACTTACTGGTAAAGGACAAGTACCTTTCCGAAGACATTTTCCAGGACGTTTTCATCCGCATCATTGATACCTTAAAAGGCGGCCGTTATACGGATGAAGGAAAATTCCTTCCCTGGGCCATGCGCATTGCACACAATATGTGTGTTGACCATTTCCGCAAAGTGAAACGCACCCCAACCATCAAAACAAGCGATGACCGTGACATTTTTGAGGTACTGAATTTCTCTGAAGCCGGCGCCGATCAGAAAATGATGAACGGACAAAGCCACGACCGGGTAAGGAAAATGGTTGATCTGCTTCCGGAAGACCAACGGGAAGTGATCATCTTACGCCATTACGCCGACCTCAGTTTCAAAGAGATCGCTGAACTTACCCAATGCAGTATTAACACTGCCCTGGGCCGTATGCGTTATGGTTTGATAAACCTGCGCAAAATGATGACTGAAAAACAGATCGCTTTATAAATTTTGTGACCCCCATTGCAATGTAAAGCCCTCCCCGCGGAGGGTTTTTTATTTCTTCATGGCATTTATACCACATATAAGCCAGTCGGCAAATTCACCGGGGTCGGGTGTATAGAATTTTGTTTTGGTGAGTGCCTTTTCATCCGGGCTGATGATGGCATACTGGGGTTGTGATGTGGCGCCGAAATTCTCTGTTTGAAAAGTTGCCCATTTATCGCCTACCGTAATGATCTGCTTGTAACTGCCGGAACCTGTTTTGAAAACGGTTTGTTCAACAGCCGGCAATTTTGTGCGTTCATCCACGTATAGGGAAACCACGATAAATTCATTACGCATCAGGCTGTCCACCTCCCTGTTGGTCCACACTTTTTCTTCCATGCGCCTGCAATTCACACAGGCCCACCCGGTAAAATCGATCAATAAAGGTTTGTTTTCAGCCCGGGCCTTTGCCAACGCCCCTTCGTAATCGTTGTGTATGGGTTCAATTCCCCTGGTCAACAGTACATGATGTTTGTATAAACTGTACGAAATGGGCGGGGGAAATCCGCTCAGCATCCGGAGATTGGCCCATTTGGTATTGGTAAGGCCCGGAACCAGGTAAATGGTAGTGGCTGTAAAAAATAAAATAAAGAATACCCGGATAACCGATCTTTTGGAGGCCCCGCTGCCATGCCCGATCTTTAGCCAGCCCATTAAATAAAGAACGATGGCTGCCGATATAAGTACCCAGGCGCCTATGAAGACCTCTCTTTTAAGAATGCCCCATTGTTCCACATTATCTGCATTGGCCAGGAATTTTACAGCCAGGGCCAGCTCAATAAATCCAAGTACCACTTTTACTTCCGTCATCCAGCCTCCCGATCTGGGCAACGAGTGCAGCCAATTGGGGAACATGGCAAACAAAGCAAACGGCAACCCCAGGGCCAAACCAAAACCAGCGGCTCCCGCGGTAAGCGGCCAGGGTCCTTCGTTGGCTACATTTGCCAGCAAGGTACCCAGTATGGGCCCTGTGCAGGAGAAAGAAACGATGGCCAATGTGCCTGCCATGAAGAAAATACCGAAAATATTCCCAAGCCCTGATTTTGAATCGGCTTTATTTGCCAGCGAAGCAGGCAGGCCGATCTCGAAGAGGCCAAAAAAAGACAAGGCAAATAAAATGAATACGGCAAAGAACAGCAGGTTGAGCCAGACATTGGTGGAAATATTATTAAATATTTCGGGACTGATGGTTTGACTGGCAATATGAAAAGGGATGGTGATGGCTACATAAATGAGAAAAATGAACAGCCCGTAAAAAACCGCATTGGCGATCCCTTTTTTCCTGTCCTGTGATTTTTTGGTGAAAAAGGTCACGGTAACCGGTATCATCGGGAAAACGCAGGGAGTGATCAATGCGATCAGGCCGCCTAAAAATCCAAGCAGGAATATCCCGGCCAGGCTTTTATTCTGCGTGCCATCGTCACCACAATCCGCTGCGGGTTTTTTAATGTCGATGGATGCTATTTTTATTTCCCCGCCTGAAGCCACGCCCCCTTCCAGCGGTACGCTGAAAGCGAAAGGAGGGTCTGACATAAACGCATCGCCCCGGTTATAGAAAAATACAAGATTGCCCAACAACAGGGCAGGCACGGTATTCTTAAATACTACAACGGTTTTCCATTCTGCAGCGCCCTTGATCAACTGAACTTTCCCGCTTGTAAAAATGGCGGAAGGTACAGACTGTACGGGGGAAGTGGTGGAAATGCTTTCAGCTACAAGTGACGAATCGGAAAAATTTATTTCAGAAGACCTTACCCCGTCAAGGTCCTGCCCCGGGGCATATAAACTGCAATCAGCAACCGCCGGCGCCGTGAATACCAGTTCGTATTTTTTGTCTGCTAATTTTTTGCTGCTGACCTTCCATTTGAAAACAGGTGCGGATGGATCCGGTTGTGAATAGGATAACAGCCCGGATGTTATGAACGACAAAAGAAATACAAAGCGTAATGATCTCATCATATCAGGAATCATAAAAAACGAGTCCGAAAAGAACCCGTCGTAAAAAAATTACAGCACTTCTACTTCAATGCCAGGTTGAATGTTATCTTTTTCGGCGGCAGGCATTTTTTGTCGTCGCAGGTCTGGTATTCTACGGAACCGCTGATATTTGTTTTAGCAGCAGCTTTCAATTTTACTTTTTGTACAAACGCCACCTGGTTCGAATACTGGTTGGCTGCAATGCCCAGCCTTTTGTCTGCGTATACTTCCAGTTTCCCGGTCTCTTTCACTTTCCCGTCGAGTTTTACCAGCGGGTTATTGTTAAAGACCACTTCCGTTGGATTGACGATGGCATTTTTTGGCTGGGCCTGGGAATAGAGGTGCCAGCCGTTCTGTATACTGGCATTTATATATATCTCGTAGGTCTTTGTGTCGATCTTCTTTGAGGTAAATGTCCATTTTACCGGGTCGGCGATCTGTGCAGCTGATACCGCTGTTATTCCGGTCAGGAACAGCCCGAGAAATATCTTTTTCATGTAGATCTTATTCATGCCCAAAATTACGAAAATGGTTGCTGAACGGTGTCGGGTTAACGACCTTTTAACCCGGTGTAATGTTAATTTATTCCAAATAAGTGGTTGAATACGTTCAGGCCGTCTTCATTGCCCAATATCCTGCTGCAGGCCCTTTCCGGGTGCGGCATCATACCAAAAACATTTCTTTCCTTATTGCAGATACCCGCAATATTATGAATGGCCCCATTCGGGTTTGCGGAAGCACTGATATTCCCTTTCTCATCACAATACCGGTAAATGACCTGGCGATGCATCTCCAGTCCTTCCAGGGTGGCATCATTGGCAAAATATCTTCCCTCGCCATGGGCCACCGGTATCCTGAGCGGAGCCGAAGGACGGTTAGCATCGCCCTCCGAGGAAGCCTCTTTCATGTAAATATTCTTACACACAAACTGTTGCTGGCTGTTGCGTAAAAGCACCCCGGGTAATAAGCCGCTTTCGCAAAGGATCTGGAATCCATTGCAAACACCCAGTACCTTTCCCCCGTTGTTGGCAAACCCGATAACACTTTGCATCATGGGGCTGAACCGGGCAATGGCGCCACAGCGGAGGTAATCGCCATAACTGAATCCGCCGGGCAGCACGATACAATCTTCTGTTGTGAAACTGCTGATGTCCTTATCCTTGTGCCAGAGTTCGATCACTTCCTGCTGCAGGTCATTCCGGAGAGCTTCCATCATATCCCGGTCGCAGTTACTGCCGGGGAAGACCACTACGCCAAATTTCATTTCGGTATTGATTGTAAGATGAAAAAAGCAAAGGGCAAAGGTAATGATTGTGACTTCTTTTATCAAACGAAGTAACTCACAATTATGACGAAGGCAACCATCAGCCAGTGAAGCAGCCAGGGGAACCAGTTCCTGGCCGGGTAAAGAAAAGCCGCACCCAGGAAAGCCGAAAGCGGCACGGCACAAAGTATCCAATAGTCGAACGTATGGGTTGCATTGATAAAAGGCACGAACAGGGCTAACAGCAAATACAGGAAAATAAGGTTCCAGCTTTTCCGGGCCTGTATCAGTTGCCTCCTGAAATTCTGCTGGATGAAGAAAATGCCGATGACCGAGGCAAAGAGAACGATCACGATGGCTGCATAGGCCCAGTGGGTCTGGTTAAACACGGGTAAGGTTACTGCAAAACCCGGGAAACGATAACCCTGCCATTTATCGGTTAAAAAAACAATGGCCAGCAAAAAATAATAGGGCGTGATGATTCCCAAAAGGGCGATGATCCATTCGGCCAGTTTAAATGGCCGGGTCAGTGCCAGCCCGAAAATGATCAATGCTGCAAAGGCCAGCGAAGGAAAATAAAAGAAGGTAGATATCCCGATCGCAATGCCGATATTAAAAAGGGCCGTCTTGGGTTTCGGGCTGTTGTACAGGCCACTCATTTTTGCCCATACCCATATCAGTAACGTATTGATGATAAGCGGTGATGAAAGCACATTCCATTCCACAAACATGGACGTGATAAGCAGGTAGCTCATTCCGGTGAGGTAATTGGGCCGCTGCATGATGCGGTGGTCATTCACCAGTTTATTGAATGTTACGGCCTGTGTGTACAGTAAAACAAAAGCGATGAACGGGTAGATAACAGGCAGGCCGGCCCCTATTGGCTGCAGCCATTTTAATAAGGCTTTGTAGAGGAATCCGTCGATCTGCTGCGGCGCCGGTACCTGGGGATGCAGGAAGATGGAAAGTTTAAGCAAAAACCCATAGATCAGCAGTAAAAAATTGTTGTACGAGTTATTTGCTTTGAAGATACCGGTCACAAAAGAGATAATTGGTAATGAGGAATAAGTTGGTACGCAAAAATGAGTATTTATTATTACTTGGTGAAAACTGTTTGTGCAGGCAGGTGGTAAAAAATTGTTCTAAAAATCAATTTTGGCAAAACAAAGGCTGCCCCGGTAAGAGCAGGGGATGATGAGCTGGTTGGCCCCCACCTGTTTACTAAGGCCGGGCATGAATTCGTACCCTTTTTCCTGGCTTTTTAACGTGGGGTTTCGTTTTAAAGTACCATTGGGAGTTATACTCTGGTCGGTGATGATCTGGTTCCTGCGGTCATTATTGAACAGGAAATGGATCTCCCCCTCCATGGTCATGGTTGAAAAAGAAAGGAAGCTGTCTGTAATATCATCAAACTGGTCTTTTTGGATGATCTTGTTCCATTCCACCTTACCGGACCTACTTACGCTAAGCACCAGTATATTCTCATAATAATATCGTGTACTCTGGTTACTGAAACTACCCAGCGGCCTGTAATAACCGGAGTAGGGGTTGTAATAATAGTAACCGGAAGAGGGGTAGTAAGGACTATACAGGTAATCGTACCGGTTCCAGTTGGTGCCTCCCCTTGTTTCGCTGGTATAATCTTCCGCCGTAAGTATAAAACCCCCGTCTTTTTTTACAATGATCTGCCTGATAAAAAAATTATCGAATGCGAACCGCAACTGGCCGCTGCGTTTTGCCTCGTCCCGCAGCACATCATCAAATCCGGTGAACTGGGAGGCAAATGGCCTTGCATTTTCCTTATCCCATATGCACACGAAAAGTCCTTCAATGCTGCCCCTGTTCTTTTTGTAGTAGAATGTGTTGATGATATACCGTTTGTTCAGGTTGTCGATCTTGATCTTCACATTATCCACATACCGCTCCTCCAGGTTTATCGGCTGGTCAGTAAACTGATCCTGGCCGGGGGCCTTGATCATCAGTGCCAGCCCGCTGCTGTTGTCCCGGAAAGCCGATTTCCGTTCGTGCGTAAATACCAGGGTGCCGTCATTTGCCAGCGAAAAATTATCATAACTTTCCCGCCGCTCATTATAATCCGCCACATTCCGGCTTTTATCCAGCAGTTTGAAATCCTTGTCAAACAGGAAGGTCACCATATCAAATTTCTGGTACCGGGTCTGGATCTTAAACAACAGGATCCGTTGCCTGTCCTCACTGTTCAAAAGGGAGTAGATCTTATTGTCCGTCATCACCGGTATGCGGGTAGTATCAATTTCAACAGGTTCGGTCATCCTTTCCACGTTCTCATTCATTTTTACTGCCAGGCAATGGATGATATTGTTTTTCTGGTATTGGTAGATCATGTAAAAAAAATCCGGGTAGGCAACAAAGTCAATATTATGGGTACGGGAGGGTATGAAATCAAGGTCAACCTTTTTGATGGTCTTCATCCCGTTGTCGTAAATACTGATGGAGTGGTTCGACCGGAGGTTCCTGTATACCAGTATGCGGTTGTTCACTTTTCCAATGATGTCGAAATTCACATCGTCCACATTTCCCCTGTCCACATCGGAGAAACGGATGGTTTGTGCAGCTACCCCCCCGGCCATGATCAACCCGGAAAAAATAAAGAGAATGAACCTTTTCATACGGTGAAAACTTTGATCTTAAAATTACGATATATATCGCAACAAGAGTACATTACACTGAACAAGATGTGTGCAGTTTTGTTTTTACACAATAGCTTTAACATTTTTATACAATGACCACCATTTTAATTACAGGCGGCACGGGTTTGGTTGGAAGATCCCTCACAAAAGCACTGGTGCAGAAGGGCTATAAAGTGATTATCCTTACCCGGAATGCAGGCGGGAAGGAACCCGGCGAAAATTTAAGCTATGCGGCCTGGGATGTGAAAAAACAGCAACTGGATATAAATGCCCTGCAGCAGGCCGATTTTATCATTCACCTGGCTGGTGCCGGCGTTGTTGACAAAAAATGGACGGAAAAATACAAGAAGGAAATAGCCGAAAGCCGGACAGAGAGCAGCCGCCTGGTAATAGATTCCTTAAAGAATAATACCAATGCTGTCAAAGCAGTGATCAGCGCCAGCGCTATCGGCTGGTATGGCCCGGATAAGGATCCCGTAAAACCTTTTATTGAACCGGATGCCGCGGATGAAAGTTTCCTGGGGCAGACCTGTAAACTATGGGAGGAAAGCATTGAACCGGTCATTACTCTTGGAAAGAGGCTGGTAAAGCTACGGATCGGGATCGTACTCAGTAATGAGGGCGGCGCCCTGGCTGAATTTAAAAAACCGCTGCGTTTTGGCGCAGCTGCCATCCTGGGCAATGGAAAACAAATGGTAAGCTGGGTGCATATCGACGATCTCTGCCGCCTGTTCATCTATGCAATAGAAAATGAAGGGCTACAGGGAACTTACAATGCGGTGGCACCAAAACCTGTATCCAACAAGACACTTACGATCACTTTAGCCAAAGCAATGAACGGAAGATTCTATATACCCATTCATGTACCTGTATTTATTTTAAAGATCATGCTGGGACAACGAAGCACGGAAGTATTAAAAAGCGCCACGGTCAGCTGCAAAAAAATTGCAGACACAGGTTTTTCTTTTGTCCATGATAATATTGAACCCGCACTGGCAAACCTGGTGAAAAATAATGGTCAGGTTTTCAGGTCTGTTTTACGGAAATAACGAACGATGATGTATGCATACGCAACGATATAGGCTGCCGCTGCGATCACCAATGTATAATCGGCTACTGTCCTTCTTTCCAGCATCTTGGGCTTGAACGGATTTGGCACCAGTGAATCCACTGCCTCCAATGGCATGTAATAACCCACCTGGCTTTCCTTTAAGGTAAATACCAGCCAGAGAACATTATCAACGATGCATACAATGGCGAAATAAATGATGATGGACAGGCCGGTTCGCTTTATCAGTATGGCAATCAAAAAAGCCAGCATCAGGTAAAGCGTAGCCATCAAGGCAAAATACCCTACATACTTTACCCCGTCGAACATTTTTGCGGTGGAGGGAGAGAAAACAACACCCACAACCAGGCCCATGATAAAGATCAGCAGGGTGCTCACGGCCACAAAAAAGATAAGCAGTGAGAATTTTGCTTTCAGAAAATCCAGGCGGCTCCAGCCGTCAATGATATTCTGGCGGTGGGTGCGGTACTGCACTTCGTTGGTGATGAGCAATATGAACAACATACCGATCAGTACAAAGAACAGGCCTCCCATCCAGGCGGATGCCAGCCATGCTTTTGGGAATACGAACGGGGAATCCAGCAGCATCTTCAGTAAATTCTCTTCCATGGATTTGGTATTTGTCACCCGTTCCATGTATTTATAGGCTGACAAATAAAAAGCAACCGGGAAGAAGACGAGAAAGCCCGCGAACAGGATCCAGAAAGTGCGGTAGCTCCTGATCTTAAGCCATTCTATTTTAAAAAGCTGAAGCATGTTTTATTGCAGATTTTGATTTAACGGTCGCTTTGTTTGCCGGTTATTTCCAGGAACCGGGTCTCCAGCGATTTTCTTTTTACATTCAGTTTACCAAGTACGACCCCATTATCAAAGCAGAATTTATTCACCTGCTCCGCCGTGATGTTTTCGGGACAAACCACTTCAATGCCATTTTCTGTGCCGGTAATACTCTCAAGCCCCGGCATCTGTTGCAGCACATTTTTCAGCTGATCATTGTTGGCAGCGCTTAATTCAATTAAAATGGCTGCACTACTATTGGCACCGGAGGTGTTCAATACTTCACTAACCGAACCCACGGTTTTTAAAACGCCTTTCTGGATGATGGCAACATGGGTGCATACCTTTTCCACTTCATCCAGTATATGGCTTGCCATGATGATGGTCTTGCCCTGGCGGTTCAATTCTTTTATCAGTTCTCTTATTTCGGCAATACCGGCGGGGTCAAGCCCGTTGGTAGGTTCATCAAAAACGAGGATGTCGGGGTTGCCCAATAATGTAGAAGCAATGGCCAGCCGTTGCTTCATCCCTAAGGAGTATGTGTTGAATTTTGATCTCCTGCGTTCATACAGGTTAACCATCTGCAACACTTTCGGGATATCCTCTTCCCCCCTTCCTTTTATTTTTGCTGCAATCCTGAGATTGGTCTCCCCGCTCAGGTAGTGGTAAAAATTAGGCGTTTCCAGAAGCGTTCCTATCTTCCTGCGCAGTTCATTGGGTATATCATCACCGGCCCATTTGTAACTTCCGCTGCTCACCTTCAGAATGTCCATCACAATACCGAGCAATGTTGTTTTACCGCTTCCATTGGGGCCCAGTATGCCAAAAACGGTTTTAGGAGGAACAGCAAAACTTACATTGTTCAGCGCTTTTACCGGCCCGTAGTTCTTTGTGAGATTTTCAATACTGAGTACTGCCATGTTTGAAGAAATAAATTGGGCATGAAGATAGCTGAAATTTTTCAGGCAGGATCCGGCAAGTGTTTTTCATGCCAGATGGATGTAAAATCACCGAGCACGGCAAGGCCATTTTTATTGAAATCAAGTTTATGCAGGTTAAGGTCATCAATATCTGTTTGCAAGACCCTTCTTGTAAAAGGATTCAGGGTTCCTCCCTTCTCCCCCGGGGCAACATCGGGATAATATTGAAATTGAGGATCCACCAGGGTGCCCCTCGGGTACATGATGCCCGGTGTTCCTTTTCCCCTGATATCAAGATCCTGGGGATGATCCAATCCAAGGGTATGGCCAAATTCATGTGCAGCGGTGGTTGAGTTGTTGAGCAGGTTCTCCAGTTTAAAATAACCGGTGTTTGAATTGATGCCATCCACAAATGAGATATTGCCGATAGCAAACTCTTCAATGCGGAAATAGTTATTTCGGGGATTGCTGTTTTCAAATACCATATCGGGAGTAAGTGACCTGTCGTGCCTCCCCTTAATATTGAAGCGTACGTGGTAGTCTCTTTTAAAAAACCAGTTTTGGCTTATTTGTATTTTTCCCCGGGGTTCATTCCAGTGGTCCTCTACATCCCTGGCGACCTGGGAACTTAATTCTTCATTGGCAGCATCGCCGTAAAAGATCAGTTCAGCGTGAATGATCAACAGGTTCCGGTTTGGTTGCAGTTCGGCTTCGCCCATGTTATTCGAATATTGTCAGACCGGGTGACCATGGGCGGGGCCCCAAACCGGGGGGGGGGCGGCGGGGGGGGGGGGGGGGGGGGGGGCGGGCTCCTGGGGGGGGGGGGGGGGGGCCCCCCCCCCCCCCGCCCGGCGGCCGGGGCGGCCGCCGGGAGGGGGGGGGGGAGGAAGGTAATTCCTCAACGGTTTTCCGCTCTTCAAAATGGACTGAATTCTTTCGAGTGTCTTTTTCTCACCGGTCAGACTTAAAAAAGCTTCTCTTTCCAGGTCAAGTAAATACTGTTCAGATACTAATGTTGGTTCACTCAGGTCGCCACCACACATCACATAAGCCAGTTTTTTGGCAACGGTCACATCATGGTCGGTTGCATAATTGCCCCGCCACATGCCGTTGATGCCGGCATGCATGGCGCCCAGCATGGAGCGGCCCAGCACTTTGATATCGCTCCGCTGCACCGGCATCACATACCCATCGTCAAACATTTCGATCACGGCCTGTTTTGCTTCAGCAATTCTCCGGCCCTGATTGATGCTTACTACATCAGTTCCCTTGCGGTAAATACCCAGTTCATATGCTTCATAAGCAGAAGTGGCAACTTTTGCCGTTGCAATGGTCAAGAACCTGTTCTGCAATGGTATCGTATCCGGTTCCCCACTATGCACTTCATCGGCGGCCCGTAAAACAAATTCTTTGGTCCCGCCACCCCCGGGGATAACGCCGATGCCAACTTCCACCAGCCCTGTATATGTTTCCGCAGCCGGAATGACCTTATCGGCATGCAGGCTCATTTCGCAACCACCACCCAATGCCAGGCCATGCGGCGCCAGCACAACCGGTATGCCCGAATACCTCACCCGCATCATCGTATTCTGGAACTGCCGGATGGCCATATCGATCTCGTCATAGTCCTGCTCGATCGCCATCATAAATATCATACCTACATTGGCGCCGGCGCTGAAGTTGGCTCCTTCGTTGGCGATCACCAGGCCCTTGTATTTATCTTCGGCCAATGCAATGGACCTTTGTATCCCTTCCAGCACTTCGCCACCGATACTTCCCATCTTGGTATACCATTCAAGCCCCAGTACATCATCTCCCAAATGATACGTACGGCAAGCCGAATTCTTCCAGATGGTCTCATTCTCAAAATTCCGCATTACAATGAAAGCATCGGCCCCCGGCATTATTTTATACGATCTGCTGCTGACATCATAGCAAAGCCGTTTGCCATTCTCCACTTTATAAAAGGAAGTGGCACCACCTGCGATCATCTCATCAACCCATGGGGCAACTTTATGACCTGCTGCCTTCATGGCTTCCACGGTTTTTGCCAGGCCCAATACATCCCAGCTCTCAAAAGCACCGATCTCCCAGCCAAAGCCCGCCATCATGCCGTCATCCACACGGTATAATTCATCACTGATCTCAGGGATCCGGTGAGACGTTTCTATTGTGGCAAACTTTGGTTTTTGTCTTGCACCATATTCCAGGGTTTGCAAATTCAAAGTGAGAATTTCCTTTTCACCTCCCGCTCCTTTTGTTTTCTTAAAAAAACCCTGCCCCGTTTTATCACCCAGCCAGTTGTTCTCCACCATTTTATTCAGCCAGGCCGGAATAGTAAACACTTCTTTGGCTTCATCATTGGGACAATTGTCTGCAACACCTTTTGCCACTTTCACCAGGGTATCAATGCCCACCACATCGGCCGTACGGAATGTGGCAGACTTTGGACGGCCAACGATGGGGCCGGTAAGTGAATCGATCTCATCAACGGTCAACTGCAATTTTTCCATGGCATTCATGATCGCCATCATGCCAAACACACCAACCCGGTTGGCGATAAAGGCCGGTGTATCCTTGCACAGAACGGTTGTTTTACCCAGTGTAAGGTCTCCGTAATGCATCAGGAAATCCACCACTTCCGGATCGGTATGCGGCGTTGGAATGATCTCCAGCAACCGCAAATACCTTGGCGGGTTAAAAAAGTGGGTACCGCAGAAATGTTTTTTGAAATCATCGCTCCTTCCCTCTGTCATCATGTGAATGGGAATGCCTGATGTATTGGAAGTAATTAATGTTCCAGGCTTACGGTATTTCTCCACTTCGGTAAATACAGATTGTTTGATATCCAGCCTTTCCACCACCACTTCGATCACCCAGTCGTAACCGGCAATCTCTTTCATGTTATCGGTGAAATTCCCGGTCCGGATCCTTTTCGTTACATCCTTTGTATATACGGGTGACGGATTTGATTTGATGGCAGCAGCCAATGCATCATTCACTATTTTGTTCCGCTGCGATGGTTCTCCCCCTTCGGGGGAGTTAGAGGGGGCCGCAATATCCAATAACAACACTTCAAGTCCTACCCCCGCAAAATGACAGGCAATACGGCTGCCCATTACCCCACTACCTAAAACGGCTACCTTTTTTATGATTCTTTTCGACATGGTTAAAATTAGTTAGTTAAACAACTATTTGCAAAACCGAAATTAAGACATTCTGCATTAAGCCGAAAATAAATCAATTTTATGCCGGTATCCTTTTGAACCACATAGGACATAGAGAACATAGAAGTACACATAGCCTATGTGGTTCAAATAGAAATTAATGACCGCCTGTATTTTAAGCAAGAGTATTGTTCCAGATGTTCAGGGATACAGAACAATGAATACCCCGCTGGAAGCAGCCACTTTCTTTTTAAAGAGCCAGTTCACCAGGCTGAACCGGTCATCGGCTGCCCATATCAGGATGGGAAATTCAGGGAAATATTGCTGGAGGAACGGGTATTGGAAATAATAACCGGACAGGGCATCTATCCTGGAAAGATGAATAACTGCCGAAAGACTGTCAACCCATTGCTTAAGCTCCTCCCTGCTGATCAGATAGGGATTGAACATGGGTGTATAGTAAGAGGTATAAAAACCGCTGTCGCTGAAAGCACTGAGTAAGACCGCTTCTGATGACTCTACCAGCAGTTTATCCCGAAGGCCGAATTTATCCCGGATCCGGATCAGTCCGGCGAGTGAAGGCTGCAGGTTTTCCTTGTTGAGGTTTTTAAGATCCAGCCAGAGCGATGCCGTTAGTTTTTTTTCTGCGTACAACTGCAGCAAGGTTTCCAGGCCCAGCCCGGTTGACTTATCCGGGTCGTGATGAACTTCAAATATCTTTTTCTGTTCGTTGAAGTAAACATCGCATTCCAGCCCGGTGGTTTTTTCTGAAAGCTGGTCCATCCGTTCGGTTGTATTGACGGCCTGTGTCCATTCCTTACCGGTATTAACAAGCCTGTTCTTTTTTACAGGCTGGGCGGGAACTGATGCATGAGCAGGAAATGTCTTCGGCAGCAAAACACGGGTAAGCCCCTTGTGCTGCCAGGCGTCTGCAAGCAGGTACAGGCCCATGATAGAGACCATTAGCTTATATTTGTTTCGTGCAACCCACTTCAGCATGCTTATTGGTATTTTATGAAATTCAGTTTATCGGCCACTACTGTTAGATCTGCCTGGCAAAACAATAAGCCATTTATTGCATTCCTGTTCTGCCTTTTGCTTATCCATTCCGTTTTAAAAATAATATTTTATAACTACAACCATCACTTATTGTTTGCCGGGGCGGAAGAAACAGCCTCCCTTGCCGCCAGATTAAAACTCGTAAAATGGTCGCTCGCGTACGACCTGCTGAGTTTATTGTTCATCAATACTGCCCTGTTACTTATGTTGCAGGCCGGCAGGTTGCTACCGGTAAGATTTTCCTCCTGGATAACCCTGCCCTTCTTCATGCTCCTGAACACAGGAGCTATCCTGCTGAATGTGCTGGACATTTTTTACTTCCCGTTCCGTTTTCAACGGGCCAATGCCGACCTGCTTTATGTAGCAAGCCACTCATTCAAACAGGTATTTCATTTTAATACGGGTATCCTTCTTTTGTTTGCCATAGCAATAGTTGTTGTAGCCTGGCTGGTATGGTTCTTACACCGGAAACTATACGTGGCATTTATCAATAAAAAGTATGCTCACCTGGTTACCCTCCTGCTGATCACGGGTATGGCGGCAGCATTCCTGTTCAGGAAGGATTTTTCGAAGTTCCTCTTGCCGGCTTACCCGCTGCTGGAAATAAAAAGCAATGCATTACCCATCGTGGAAAATTCCTTTCATACATTCTCCTATTCAGTTTTTCGGGGTGGAGATGATATCCCGAAACACAGTTATTTTCCCGATGCGGTCTGCGATTCTGTTTTTCCTGTACAGCGATCACTGGCGGTTAATACCCGGCCGGCAGGCAAAAAGAATATCGTCCTTTTCATCATGGAAAGTGTGGCATATGATTTTTTGACAGCACAAGTTCATTCAAGGTAAGAATGCCCTTTTTGATTCCTCGTACAAAAAAGCAGGTTCTATAAAAATGCATTTTGCTATTCGCATGAATCCAACAAAGGCATCACAGCCATCCTGGCAGGTATACCCACACTGACCGATATACCGTTCTATCATTCGCAATATGTGAACATGCCGGTAACAGCAATCGGGAAAGCCGTGGAAAAAAACGGCTACCGGTCCCTCTTCTGCATTGGCGATGCCTACGACAATTTCGGGTTTGCCAAATGCATGAACTGGCTGGGGATCGGCAGGTACTACAGTGAAGAAGCAATTCCGGGTTACAAAGAACTACCCTCCCATTCCATGGGCCTGCAGGATGAAAACGTACTGCCTTTCTTTTACCGGAAGATCAATGAGACAGAGAAACCTTTTCTTGGCATCCACTATAATATCTCCACACATTATCCGTATGACCTTTCTCCGACCTATAAAGAAAAGTTCCCGGACAATTACACCCCGCCCATGAGATCCATGCAGTATTACGATCATTACCTCCAGCGGTTTTTTCTGATGCTGCCAAACAACCCTGGTTCAGGGAGACCGTTTTTATTTTCTGTTCCGACCACTGGATGTTCCCTGAAGGCATTGAAGGAACTTATAATGCGGTCTCCGGCTACCGGGTACCCCTGATCATCTTTGATCCCGCCACAAACAAAAGAGAACTACGGAACGAAGTAGTAAGCCAGTTTGATATACTGGGTACCATCCTCGCTGCTGCCGGTTACAAAGGCCGTATCATCAGCTACGGCGGCAATTTGCTCGACAGCGCTTCACTCAAGGGCCTTGCATTCTCAAAAGCAGGCAGTTCGCTGTACCAGGTAACCGACAGTTCTTATGTGCTGGGATTCAATGTAAACAACAACCGGGTCGAATACCTCTATAATTACAGGTCCGATGGCCAACTTAAAGAAAATCTTGTGACAAACAAAAATGCATCCAGGGTGCTGGATGCATTAACCGTACAAATAAAGTCGTTCATTCAAAAAGCCGGTTTGCATTACAGCGGCAAGCCCTTCAAATGATCTCCGCCGTTAATCTTCAAAGAAGTTTATCCCGGTACTGCTTACAACAGATCGTTTACCATCGGCCGACCGCAGCATGGCATACTGGCCGCCTTTCATCAGTTTCACTTCGGTATATTTTGCGTCTACCTTCTGGCCATTGAGAAAGTGGACAGCTTTCAGGTTGTCTTCCCCGGTAACAATGAACCCGCCGTTCTTATCGTAAGAGATCTCCTTGTATTCTGCAGGGATCACTTCCATATAGTTTGAATTCTTGACACCGGTCTTACCGTCTTTGGTGATGATGAAATAATCCATCCCGTTCCTGCCTTTTTCATGAACTATATTGCTGTTGTCCACTGCCACATAGGATGACCCGTTCCCAAAAAGGATCCCTTTCATTTTATTCTTCTCAACAAAGAGGTAGGCCAGCCCCCCGATATTGGTACTGGTTATCCTATCATATTCAAAGGGAACAATGACCTCAAACTTATTGTTGAACACACCATAGCTGGTATCCTTCATGGCGATATAATAATTATCCTCCCGGCCCAGCATTTTATAATCACTTATGATCTTGTCGAAGATGTCGTTCTGCTTAACGGTACTGTACCTCGTTTCGGTAATTGTAACCGGGGCCTTATTGAGATCGGATGCACTGTTCTCGGGAATGGCCGGGCAGCCCTGCATGGCTTCGCCCTTTGTATTGATGCATATCTCGTATCCATCGGCACGCAGGGAAGCTGGAGCAAACAAAACAGACCGCTGGTTATCATCGATGTCATCTGCTGTTACGATCTTTGTTCCCTTCGCAAGATACCCGACCCGGAATGGCTTTGCTACAGTGTATTTATATGGTATCACCAACTTACCCGCCTTATTGATATACCCATACTTCCCGCCCTTTTTTACAGCGGCAAATCCCTCAGAAAAAAAGTCTGCTTCCGCATAAGAAGGAGTGATGATGATCTTTTTATCCGCATCCGCATATCCCCACAGGTCGCCTTTGCGGTAGGGTATCAGCGACATATCTGCATCCTGTGCCGTTGCCGGCATACCAAATGCAAGAAATAATATTGCTGCCAAAATCTTTCTTTTCATAAAACAGTTTTAATTGTTAAACAATCAGCATCGCTGCATATTAAGTCACCTGGCTACCGGCATCAATGATGCTGTCCGGGCTTACAAAATGCAGCTTGCCGCTTTTATCTTCTGCCATCAGGATCATCCCGTTACTTTCAATACCACGCATTTTACGGGGAGCCAGGTTAGCCACCACCACCACCTGTTTGCCGATGATGGCCTCCGGCTGGTAATGCAGGGCGATGCCGCTCACCACGGTCCTTGTCTCAAAACCCAGGTCCACCTGCAGTTTCAGTAATTTATCGGCCTTCTCTACTTTTTCTGCAGCAACGATCGTTCCCACTTTCAGGTCGATCTTTGCAAAGTCATCGTATATAATTTCAGGTTTGCCCCCCAACCCCTAAAGGGGAGCTAGCCGACGTGTCTGTTTTTTTCGCTTCTTCCATTTTAGTTTCAGTTGATTTTACTAAACCTGATCTTAACTTATTAACCTGTGCAGTTATCTCTTCATCTTCTATTTTCCTGAACAGCAATTGTGGTTCTCTTAAACTGTAGCCCACACTCAGCAATTTTATTGACCCGGCATTTTCCCAATCCAGCATCTTATCCACCACTTTCATCATGCCCAGCATTTTCTTTGCCGTGGCTGGAAGGAAAGGATTGATGAGGATGGCCAGGTTCGCTGTTAACTGTAAACAGAGATGCATACAATTGTCAATCTGCTTTTGAGCCTCCCTGCCCTCCAAAGGAGGGTTTTTGGACCCTGATTGCTTATGTCTCTTTTCAGTAAGCTTTGAGAGGATCGTATTTAAGACATTATCTGTATAATTAATTACTTCATCATTCGTAAATCGTATCACTTCAAACCCAAATTTATTGAGTTCAGTTGTTCTTTCAGCATCACTTAATTTATTTTCAGGTATTTCATGAACCAGTCCATCAACTTCAACAATCAGCTTTTGAGAAAGGCAAACAAAGTCTGCAATATAAGTACCAATAATGTGCTGCCTTCTGAATTTAAAGCTATCCAGTTTCTTTCCCCGAACTATCTGCCATAAAAGGGCTTCTGCTTCAGTAGGGTTTGACCTGTGTTCTTCCACAAATTTTCTAAGCAACCCATAAACAACCGTATCTGCTGTTTGATATTCATATGGGCCGCCTGATTTCTCAGTGTCCGAAGCCCCTCCTTCGGAGGGGTTTGGGGAGGCCAACTGTTTCGCCACGATCCACGGCTCTTTCTCCTGCATGTATTTATTTCCTGTACGACTCAGATCTATCACCTCAAACAGGGCGTCCCTGAACTTATACTCTTCTAAACAATTCTGAATTTTGAGTTTTGAATTCTGAATGGCTTCTATCAAAGCCTTATCTTTTTCATCCAGTATATCTTCATGCAGCTTCGGCACTTTGCCTCCGCAGAGCTTATGCATCAATACCCAGGTACGGTTCACAAAATTACCAAAGATGCTTACCAGTTCACTGTTATTCCTGTCCTGGAAGTCCTTCCAGGTAAAATCATTGTCCTTTGTTTCGGGGGCATTGGCACAAAGCACATAGCGCAGCACATCTTCACAGCCCGGGAAATCTTTTATATACTCATGCACCCATACGGCCCAGTTGCGGCTGGTGCTTACCTTATCTCCTTCAATATTCAGGAATTCATTGGCAGGCACATTATCCGGCAATACAAATCCTCCATGGGCTTTTAACATGGATGGGAAAATGATGCAGTGGAATACGATATTATCCTTACCGATAAAATGCACCAGTTTGGTATCCTCCTTGCACCAGTAATCGGCCCATTGACCGGTCAGTTCCTTTGTGGCGCTGATATAACCGATCGGGGCATCAAACCATACATACAAAACCTTTCCTTCCGCATCCGGCAACGGTACTTTTATGCCCCAGTTGCTGTCCCTGGTCATGGCCCGGCTTTGCAGGCCACTGTCGAGCCAGCTTTTGCACTGGCCATACACGTTGTTCTTCCATTCCTTATGTCCTTCAATGATCCATTCTTTTAACCAGGGCTCATAATTCTGCAAAGGAAAGTACCAGTGTTTTGTTTTCTTCTTCACCGGTACGGCATCGCTCAATGCACTGCGTGGGTTGATGAGTTGCTCCGGCGATAAGGAACTGCCGCACTTCTCACACTGGTCGCCATAGGCATTGGGATTGGCACAAACAGGACAGATACCGGTTATATAACGGTCGGCCAGGAATGTATTGGTCTTCTCATCATAATACTGTTCTGTTTCTTTTTCCTCGAATAACCCGTCATCATACATCTTTTTAAAGAACGCAGAGGCGGTATCGTGGTGCACTTTATTGGAAGTACGGGAATAGATATCGAAGGAGATGCCCATCTGCTCCATGCTTTCTTTTATGATGGCGTGGTACCGGTCCACCACCTGCTGCGGGGTGATCCCTTCTTTCATGGCACGGATGGTGATGGGAACACCGTGTTCATCGCTGCCACCTATGAACTTCACATCTCTTTTCTGCGCCCTTAAATAACGTACGTAAATATCAGCAGGCAAATAACAGCCGGCCAGGTGACCGATGTGCACGGGTCCATTGGCATAAGGTAAGGCGGCTGTGACCAGGTATCGTTTAGGATTGTTCATGGTCTGCAAAAATACCGCAAACCACCCCACCACCCAAAAACATAAACTATCAGGATAGGAACCTCCGTCAGGGTTTTTTAACCTCCGTCAGGGTTTTTAACCGCTGACGGGGTTTTTAACCGCTGACGGGGCTTTTAACCGATCTTCTTCTCCACCTCAGCGATCGCCTTCACCGTTTTCATCACCGAGTCGGGGGTTACTGAAATACTGTCTATCCCAAGTTCCACCAGGAACTGGGCAAAGTCGGGGAAATCGGATGGTCCCTGCCCGCAGATGCCCACTTTCACCTTCATCCGTTTGGCCGTACTGATGAGCATACGCAGCAATTCTTTTACCGCCGGGTTACGTTCATCATAGAGATGCGCCACCAGCGATGAATCCCTGTCGAGCCCCAGCGTTAATTGGGTAAGGTCGTTGGAACCGATGGAGAACCCATCAATATGCTTTGCAAATTCCTCTGCCATGATGATGTTGGAAGGGATCTCTGCCATGAGGAAAAGTTCCAGCCCCTGTTTGCCCTCTCTCCAGCCCGTATTCTTTCATTACATCATGTACTTTATGCAGCTCCTCCACCGTGCGGCAGAAGGGGATCATCACCACCACATTGCTCAAACCCATTTCTTCCCTTACTCTTTTAATGGCTTTGCATTCCAGGCCAAAGGCCTCTTTGTATTTTTCCGAATAATACCTGCTGGCGCCCCGCCACCCGATCATCGGGTTCTCTTCATGGGGTTCAAAATATTTTCCCCCGAGCAGGTTGTAATATTCATTGCTTTTAAAATCACTGAAGCGCACGATGACCTTATTGGGATAGAATGCCGATGCGATCTTTGCAATGCCGTAACTCAGGCTTTGAATGAAAAAATCTTCCTCGCTGTCAAAACCAAGTATCATTTTACCAATGGCCTTGCTCAGTTCCGCATCATTCATTTCTTTATGCTTCAGCAGTGCCAGCGGATGTACCTGGATATAGTTATTGATGATGAATTCCTCCCTGGCCAGTCCCACCCCGGCATTGGGCAAATGAGAAAAGCGGAAAGCCATATTGGGTGAAGCCACATTCAGCATGATGGGCGTCTTCACTTTGGGCAGGTCATTCAGGTCGGTCTCCAGTTTTTGAAACGGAACCCTACCTTCATATACAATACCTTCGCCGCCTTCACTGCAGGAGGCCGTAACCAGTTGCCCGGTACTTAATATATCGGTGGCGTTGCCGCAACCCACAATGGCCGGCACACCCAGTTCCCTTGCCACGATCGCAGCATGACAGGTCCTTCCGCCTTTATTGGTGATGATGGCCGAAGCTTTTTTCATGATGGGCTCCCAGTCCGGGTCGGTCATGTCAGTCACCAGCACATCACCGGGTTCAAATTCATGCCCGTCGGTAACCCGTTTATCCAGGGAGAACAGGATGGAAACTTTTCCTGCACCGATCTTATCACCAACGGCAATTCCTTTCACCAGGGTTTTCTTTTCAACAGTTTCATCCATCACGTATTCAATGATCTTTGAAAAATCCTTTTGCGAATGGATGGTCTCCGGCCTTGCCTGCACAATGAACAGCTGTTTCGACAAACCATCCACCGCCCATTCCACATCCATGGGACACCAGTATCCTTTCAGTTTACTGTAATATTCTTCGATCTGCGTAACCCATTTCGCCAGTTGCAGGATACGTTCATCTGTTAAACAATAGCGCTGCTGCAACGGTCGCTCCACCGGGATGATCTGCACCCGCTCATCGGGGTTATCGCCATACACCATCATCTTATCCTTGGTGCCCAGTTTCTTTTCAATGATGCTGTTGAACCCTTTTTGCAGGGTTGGTTTAAAAACGATGTACTCATCCGGCGATACAGCGCCCTGTACGATCATCTCTCCCAGGCCAAAAGAAGCGTTGATGACCACCACATCTTTAAAACCGCTTTCGGTATCCAGGGAAAATGCAACACCGGAAGCGCCCAGGTCACTACGCACCATTTTCTGGATACATACGGAAAGGCCGATGCTGAAATGATCGTACCCGAAACTCTGGCGGTAGCTGATGGCACGGTCGGTAAAGATGGAAGCAAAACAATTCCGTACGGCATTCATCAACGGGGCCGGGCCACGCACATTCAGGTAGGTTTCCTGCTGGCCTGCAAAGGAGGCATCGGGCAGGTCTTCGGCAGTGGCGGATGAACGAACGGCCACATCGGTGATATCCTGGTCATATCCCCGGCTCAGTTCATAATATTTTTCAATGATGGCATCGCTCAGTTCACGGGGGAATTTTGCATTCTTTAAAAGCTGCCTGGCCAGCAGACCACCCCGGCGCAACGATTCGATGTCATCCAGTTTAATGTCGTTGATGATCTTCTTTATCTGTTCATCCAGGTTATTGTAGCGGATGAACTCACGGTAGGCCGCCACCGTTACCACGAAACCACCAGGGATCTGTATACCCAGCTGGGTCAGGTTCTGGAGCATTTCACCCAAGGATGCATTCTTTCCTCCCACCTGGTCAATATCTTTCATGCCCACTTTATGCAGGTCGGTAATGTACAGGGATGTAGTCATAAATGAAGGGATTAAGCAGTTATACAATCGTTCAGCTAATGTACTCATTAAAATATGTAAAATGAAATGCACGTGATAATTTCATGCACATTTAATACAAGGGAGGATAAAGCAGCAGTTTGAACCACATAGGCACATAGGAAACATAGTCACAAGCACATAGGAAAAATAGTTGTTTGGCTGTAGCCTTATTTGTATTTCTATGTCCCCTATGTGCCTATGTGGTTCATTTAGATTAAATTTATTTCATGAAACGCAAAGACTTTCTTTCGTCCGTTATTCCGCTGGCTGCTTCCTTTACGTCTGTGACCGGCAGCACAAAAATCCCTGAACCGGAAAAAAATATTGTCATCCCGCCCTATTTAAAAAAAGGAGATACCATCGGCATCTGTTGCCCCGGAGGTTATATAAGCATAGAGGACATCCAGTCTTCTGTACTGAAAATAAATGAATGGGGGTTCCATGTAAAGGTTGGCAGCAGCATCGGTAAAAGGGATTTTACATTTGGAGGAACGGATGAAGAACGGGCAACCGACCTTCAGCAGATGCTGGAAGATAAGACCGTAAAAGCCATTCTCTGTGCACGGGGCGGTTACGGCGCCGTTCGTATCGTAGACAAACTCGACCTCAAAAAACTGAAACAGCATCCCAAATGGGTCATCGGCTTCAGCGATGTGACGGTGCTTCATTCACACATCCATACCAACCACCGCATAGCAACCATCCATTCAAAGATGTGCAACAGTTTTCCCAAAGACTGGGCCCTGGCTGAACCCATACAAATAGATACCATCGAATCTATCCGGAAATGCCTCGTGGGTGAGAAGATGAGATACCTTATTACCCCCAACGAAAAGAACAGGACCGGCCTTGCCGTGGGCGAACTGGTGGGCGGCAATTTAAAAACACTGGAATCGCTGGCCGGCACCCGGTCGGATATTGATACCAGGGACAAACTGTTATTTGTGGAAGACACCGGCGAATATCTTTACAGCCTCGACCGCATGTTCTGGAATCTAAAACGCAGCGGAAAATTGACCAACCTGAAAGGACTGATCATCGGCGGCTTCAAAATAAAACCCGATGACCCCGGCGAAGAGTTTGGAAGAACGCTGGAAGATATTGTACTGGAAAAAGTGGCCGGATACAAATACCCGGTCTGCTTCGATTTCCCCGTAGGGCACCAGAAAAATAATTTTGCACTTAAGTGCGGCGTGTTGCATACACTGGGCGTGCACCTGAATGAGTGCAGGCTGAGTGAGGTGTAAATTGTTAATTCGTTAAATAGTTAATTGGTTAACTGGTTAATTGGTTAATTGGTTAACTAATTAGTCTCTACGAATTAACTATTTAACGAATTAACTATTTAACAAATTAACCAGTTAACAAACTCACCGTATCAATATACTCGTTCCTTTTTCTTTTACGTCTTTGCCGCTCCACGGATCAATATAGCTCAGTGTCCACACATAGGCTCCATTATCGGCAGGGTTCCCTTTAAAGACCCCATCCCATCCATCCAGAGGGTTGGTTGTTGTAAATACCAGTTGTCCCATCCGGTTGTATACTTTGAAAGAGAAGTTCTTTGCCAGGTCGGCATTCACTGCCTTCAACTGGTCATTCAAACCATCGCCATTGGGTGTGAAAGCACCGGGCACTTTGATCAGGCAGGCCGGCAATATCTTCACATGCATGGCATCATATCCCCTGCAACCATGGTTATCGGCAGTAAGATCATAGTTCCTGGTAAATACATCGGTGTATATCTGCGAGGTGGTTGCCCCGGTATTCCACATATAGGTATAATTGGGAGTTGGGGCAACGCCGATCAGCATCCTGTCTGACTGGCAAAGCACCGTATCGGGACCGAGATTTACTTTGGGTACTGCATAAACCGGAACCGTTTTGCTGATGCTTGCCGGGCCACAGTACCTGTCAATTCCCGATAAGGTAATGGTATATACTCCTTCATTGGGATACGAGAAGGTTACATCCACTTCATTGGTGAAGGTTTGCCCGTCACCATTATCCCATACATAAGAAAGGACATTCCTGGATATTACCCGCTGCAGCGATACGATGTTCCCGGTGCAGTACTGCGGCTTCAGCCCGGTGAAATCGATCAGGGCGGAAGCATCCACATGCATCAGCCTGCTGGCCGTATCCCGGCAACCATGATTATCGGTAACGATCAGTTGTACATTATAGATATTGGCAACCGGGTAAATATGCGTAGGCGGATTCTGTCCATTGAACTGGGTAAAGTCGCCAAAATCCCACAGGTAATTGCTGATGGTACCGGCGGATGCATCCGTAAAATTTATCGGGGTATTGATGCAGATGGTATCACCCGGACTGCTGCTGAATGCCGCATTGAAAACATTACCGAGTGTGAATGTTTGCGTAGTGGTATCACTGCACGAACTATTGCTTACGATCAGCCTCACCGTAACCGTTGGTGTGGCCACCGGGAAACTCATGGAAACATTTTGCCCCGTAGCGGTACGGCCGTCACTGAAACTCCAGTTCCAGGAATTGGCGCCGTTGCCGCCGGGATGGGAAAGCACGATGGTATCTTCCACACAGCCCCAGTTCACCTGGCCGGTGAATACGGCAGAAGGTTTGCCCAATACATTCACAGCGATCGTTTCATTCACATTTTGCCGGGCATTGCAGGTATCGATAATGCCATTGCCGTCGGACCCAATGCCGTTGTGCAGCACATAGTTACCTGCCGGGTTGATGGGGGCCGCCAGTTGCAGCCGTACCCACCTGATATATCCCACCGTGCCACAGGTAACGTCCGTTGTGGCGCCCGTGATGTTAACCGCCGAAGGCCCGGTAATGCTGAAGTCGGAACCATTGGCACTGATGCTGCTGCACAGGATCGGGTGACTGTAAAAGACCCTTACATAATTGGCGTTGCAATTATCAAACTGCACCGAATCAAAAACGGGCGCCGGCGCCTGGGTGGTAACGAATGCTTTTGTATAACCAACCGGCATAAAAGCAAAACAGGTGTCGGCCAATGTATTTCCATCGGTTCCGGTGCCAACCACCACATTGAAGTTGCCGGCCGGCAGCGGATTTGCCAGGTTCATGGTGATCTGCGAAGTATAGGTACCGGCGGTACAGTTATAGGTTATTGAATTAAGCGGCCATACCCCCGGGCTTACCGATAATTCACTTCCTGCCGCTGTAATGGTATTGCAGGCAACAGGTTTATCAAAATTCAGCACCAGTTTATCGGGATGACATTCATCAAAAACAACGGTCTGGATCACCGGCGGCGTGGTAAGCTGGGTGATGGTAAAGGGGAAATTATATCCGACAGGAATTGAATTATTACAGGTGTCGATCAGCGTATTGCCATCCGCCCCGTTATTAACCACCAGTTGGTAGTTGCCGTTGGCAAGCGGGTTTTGCAGAACGATCTGCAGCTGGTCAATATAAGTGGGGCCGGTACCGCAGGTGGATTGCACGGATAAAATGGCCGGGTTGCCGGGTAAAATGGAGAACTCACTGCCCGATGGGGTAACACTTGTACACCATACCGGTTTGGTAAGCGCAACATTTAATACGGTGGGCGCACAACCGGTGTAGTTCACCGAACTGACTGCTGCAGGAGGTATGGCTGGAACAGTAAAATTTACTGCTGTTCCAACCGGCATGGCCGTTTGACATACATCCAGCAACGTGTTGCCATCAGTTCCATTACCTACCGTAATCTGGTAATTACCTGGAGGTATAGGATTCTGCAAATTAAGTGTGAGTTCTGTAAAAGCATTTGAACCTGTTGTACAACCAGAAGTAATACCCGTAATGACATGCGTTCCACCTGTTATAGTGAATTCAGTTCCAAGATTTGTCAAACTGCTGCATAAAATATCTTCTGAAAAAACAAGTTTTAGCATAGAAGTATTGCAACCAACTATACTTGCGCTGATCAGATTCGGAAGTTGATTATCGGTAAGTACGGCTGTACCACCTGTAAAATCAATTGTATACCCAGTTCCTGAATTAGAAAAGTTAGTTACCATAAGCAGGTAATCGTGACCTGCGATCAAATCGGGCATTCGGTTGAACTGGGAACCAGGAGGCCCCCCTTCACAATTTACATTCAATGTACCCGCTGGGGTACAACCAGTAGGACCAACGACACCACTAATATTTAATGAAATCATCAAATCTACTATGTAAACATCTCCTGGAGGACGGCCGGTATAATCCATCAATTCCCAATCATAGTCGTCGCCTGGAGCACCGGGAGTAATTAAAAACCCCAGTGTGCCTGCCTGGTAACAGTGAAATTTGTACCAGGCAGAATGACTACTTGTGACCCCTATGGGACATGCGGTTTGCGGCAGATTCGGTCCGGTACAATCGGGTAAAAGTATTTCCGTGAAAGTAAGTGTACCACAAATTGCAGTCGCTGTCTGAGCTGTTCTTCCCGGTTGCCCGGCGCATGGAGGCTGAGCTTCAACAATAAAAGCCACAGACAGCAATAAAAAGGATAGTAATAATGATCTCATTGATTAATTTTGGATTCGTAAATTTAATCAAAAAGCAGGCCCTTTTTATAACAAATCAGCATAATCTTCCCACATGGTAAAAATTCCCCCTTATTTAAAAAAAGGCGACTGCATCGGTATTACCTGCCCGGCCGGTTATATGGCCGCCCAAAAAGCACAGGCCTGCATCCATACCCTCCAGGGCTGGGGCTTTGAAGTGATGGTGGGCAAGACCCTGGGCAGCCGGTCGAAGAACTATTTCAGCGCCCCCGATGAACAGCGGCGGGATGAACTGCAGGCCATGCTGGACGATGCTGACATAAAAGCCATCCTCTGCGGCCGCGGCGGCTACGGGGTGGGCCGCATCATTGACCAGCTGGACTTTACCCGCTTCAAAAAGAACCCCAAGTGGATCATTGGGTTCAGCGATGTTACCGTGCTGCATGCCCACCTGTTCTCCAAACTGGGCATTGCATCCCTGCATGCGCCCATGGCCTCGGCCTTTAACGAGGGGGAGAATGAATTCATCCGGGCTTTTAAAAATGCGCTCACGGGTAAAAAAGCTAAGTACACCTGTAAAACACATCCGTTCAACAGGCCCGGAACGGCAAGGGCCGAACTGGTGGGCGGCAACCTTTCCCTGCTGGCGCATGTAACGGGCACGCCTTCCGATATCAAAACAAAGAACAGGATCCTGTTCCTTGAAGACATCGGCGAACACATCTATAATATCGACCGCATGATGTACCAGCTGAAACGGAGCGGAAAATTAGACGGCCTGGCCGGGCTTGTGGTGGGCGGCTTTACCGACATGGCAGACACCGAAAGGCCTTTTGGAAAAACGGTGTACCAGTTGATCAAAGAGATCACGGCTGAATACCCTTATCCTGTTTGCTTCAGCTTCCCGGTAAGCCATGGAAAGAAGAATTATGCGCTGAAAGTGGGTGTGGAGTATAAACTGTCGGTCAATAGGAAAGGAGTATCACTGACTGAATAAAGCGGGGAAAAATTTGAACCACAACTTGTCCCGACTTGGTCGTGGATAGGCACATAGAACACATAGATAAACACATAGCCTGTGTTTCCTATGTTCTATGTGGTTCAAAACATCAAATTTTAAATACAAAAAAGATCCCGGCAATAAACTTACCGGGATCTTTTTTTAACTGATCAAAGGCGTACTGAGCTTCTGATCAATTTTTACCAGCAACGCTTCCACTCTTGCCAGTTGTTCGGCAAGCTGTTCGTTGGTCACTGTTTCTTTTCTTACCACACTCAATGGTTTTTCAATTTCTTTTGTTGCAATTTCGTTTGCCATGATCTTTATTTTTAAACGGTTACTGATTCGTGTTTGGCAGGCATCATCTGCTGCAGTGATTCCATATCGATGCCAAGCCCTTTGGCGATACCCATTCCCAGGCCAATGTCGGCCCGGAAGAAATGACAAAGCTGGCGGTTGATGATCTCGTTCTTCTTAGGCCCGCTGATACCACTCATAGCGCCCACCACATTGTTCACCAGGTTTATCTTATCCTGCTGCGACAGAACTTCCCGGAAAAAAATGCCCGGCTGTGTATAATGGTCGTTCTCCCCGTCGGCATTCCGGTTATACCAGTCTGCCAGTACGGTATCCAGTTCCCAGGCCGGCTGCTTATAATTTTCGCTGGCTTCAATATCATCAAAACTGTTGGGGAAATAATTGGGGTTGCTGCCGCCGTTATCATCCACCCGCATCTGCACGTCACGCTCGTAATTGTTTACGGCAAAGGGGCAACGGTTCACCGGGATCTGTTCGTAATTGCCTCCCAGCCGGTACCGGTGTGCATCGGGATAAGAAAGCAAACGGCCCTGCAGCATTTTATCGGGCGAATAGCTGATGCCGTCCACCACGTGGGCCGGGGCAAATGCCGATTGCTCAATGCTGGCAAAATAGTTCTTCGGGTTCTCATTCAGCTCCATCACCCCCACATCGATCAAGGGAAAATCTTTGTGGCTCCACACTTTGGTAAGGTCAAAGGGGTTCCATTTGTATGTCTTTGCCTGGGCTTCCGTCATCACCTGTATCTTCAGGTTCCAGCTTGGGAATTCTCCCCGGTCAATGGCTTCCACCAGGTCACGCTGGGCAAAATCCATATCCACGGCCTTCATCTGCGCTGCTTCATTGTTGGTAAAATTCTTTATTCCCTGTGCTGATTTGAAATGAAACTTCACCCAGGCCCGCTCATTGTTTGCATTGACCATGCTGAAGGTATGACTGCCATACCCATTCATGTACCGGTATCCATAGGGAGTGCCGCGGTCGCTCATTAAGAACATCACCTGGTGCAGGCTCTCCGGGTTCAGGCTCCAGTAGTCCCACATCATCGTCGGGCTTTTACAATTTGTGTACGGATCTCTTTTTGTGTATGAATAAAATCGCTGAACTTCTTCGGGTCCTTGATGAAGAAGATGGGTGTGTTGTTACCCACCAGGTCCCAGTTGCCGTCTTCGGTATAAAACTTAACTGCAAAGCCGCGGGGGTCACGTTCCGTATCGGCACTTCCTTTTTCTCCACCCACGGTAGAAAAACGTACCAGCACTTTTGTACGTTTGCCAACGGCGCTGAACAGTTTGGCCTTTGTGTATTTTGAGATATCGTTGGTGACCGTAAAAGTGCCGAATGCACCGGAACCTTTTGCATGAACAACCCTTTCCGGGATGCGTTCCCGGTTAAAGTGCGCCATTTTCTCATGCAGGATGAAGTCCTGCAGCAACAAAGGACCCCGGGCACCCACACTCTGGGTGTCTTCATTATAGTAATAAGGTATCCCGGAAGCGGTGGTTAATTTTTTCTTCTTGCTCATGTTTACTGTTTTAGGGGTTAAAGTTGCTCTTATTTAACTGATAATTTTTATCGATATTTTAAATAACTTCATAGATAAAATCTATTAGCATGACATTTACCCAACTGGCCTATATCGTGGCCATTGACAACTCCCGGCATTTTGCCAAAGCGGCCAGTCAGTGTTTCATCACCCAGCCCACCCTGAGCATGCAGGTACAGAAACTGGAGGAGGAACTGGGGCTTAAAATATTCGACCGCACCAAACAGCCGGTTGTACCCACCGAAGCCGGCGCCGCCATCCTTGAGCAGGCAAGAAAGATCCTGGGCGAAAAAAGTATGATCGAAGAAATTGTGCAGCAGAAAAAAGGGGTCATCACCGGGTTGCTCAAAGTGGGTATCATCCCCACCCTGGCCCCGTACCTGTTGCCCTTGTTCATCCAGAAATTCATCCGGAAATATCCCCTCGTAAAGCTGTCGGTCACGGAACTCACAACGGAACTCATCATCACCAAACTGAAGGAAGGAAAAATAGACGTGGGCATACTGGTAACACCGCTTGATGAACAAGGCATAAAAGAACAGCCGCTATTTTATGAAGAGATGGTTGCCTATGTTTCAAAAAAGGACAAGGCCTTTCAAAAGACCTATATGCTGGCACAGGATATCGATCCCAATCATTTGTGGCTGCTGGAGGAAGGGCATTGTTTCCGGTCGCAGATCATCAACCTCTGCGAACTGCGGAAGGCCAGCGCCGAAGGCGGTCATTTTGATTATGAAGCGGGCAGCATTGAAACCCTCCGTCGCCTGGTGGAACAGAATGACGGCATCACCATACTGCCCGAACTGGCCACGCTGGACCTTACCGGTAAGCAGATGCAACTGATCCGCCACTTCAAACAACCGGCACCGGTGAGGGAAGTGAGCATGGTGATACACCGTGATTTTGTGAAGAAAAGACTGGTTGAACTGCTGAAACAATCCATCCTGGATTCATTGCCGGAAAAGATAAAAAAGAATAAGCCGAGAAATATCATTGAGATATGATCTCAGCGAAACAGGCTGTCGAGTTTCTGCCGGAACAACGGAAAATCATTCAGGTCCTGGTGGGTTCCTTTTTCAATGGTTATGAACTCATCTGTTGGTTTAATGGCGTGTTTGAGTTTTTCTGCACTTCGGTAAGGGATCACGCCGTCATTGGTGCCGTGAAAAATGCTTACCGGGCAATGCACGTCTTCTAAAAATCTGAACGTGCGGATCTTGTAGGTCGACATGTATGCTGACGGATAAATGGGCGCATAACAACTGAACAGCGCCGGGATGCTGTAATAGGGGGTTTCCAGTATCAGTCTCTTACAGTTTGTTTCTGAAGCAACATAAGCAGCAATGCCGGTGCCGAATGATTTCCCGTAAAGGATGATGCTATCCCTGCCATAGCGGCCCGCCGCCATTTTCTGAATCTGCAGTGCCTGTTCATACAATTTCTTTTCGGTGCGCTTGCCGGTGCTCTTGCCAAAACCGGGGTAATCTTCCATCCATACTTCATAACCGTGCCTGGTGAAGTTGGCGGCAAATTTTGCGTAGCGTTCTATGTTCTGTTTGTTGCCATGAAAGTAAAGCACCACTCCCCTTCTTACGGAATCTGTTGGAAAGAATTTTATCATGTTGATGGTATCCGTTTCACTGAAGGGGATATTGATCTCTTCAAAGGGGCCATCAAACCGGTACACATATGCATTGGACAATTTCTCGGGGTGAAACAGGAATTTTTCCTGCAGGTAATAGAGTACAATGCCAATGCTGCAGTAGATGATGATGAGGATCTTTAGCCAGCGGAAGAATGTTCGTTTCATGGGGATGCAAGATACGGGATTCAGGATTCAGGATTCAGGATGCAGGATGCAGGATGCGGGATTCGGGATACCGGATGCGGGATACAGGAAAAATACAGGATTTTGTGAGGTAAAGGTACCGGGGTTGACTTATAGATAGTATAGTTTAGGTTTATAAATCAACGACCATGAGTTACAAAAACCTTGAAGTCTGGAAATTATCCAGGGAAGTGGTTATAGAAATACATGTAATGTCCTTAACGCTCCCCAGGTTTGAGCAGTTTGAAGAAGGACAACAAATACGACGTTCTGTAAAATCAGTTAAAAGCAATATTGTGGAAGGCTATGGGCGGCGAAAATACAAACAGGATTTTATCCGGTTTCCCGTTATTGCAATTGCATCCCTTGATGAAACCATTGACCATCTCGAAACCCTTATAGAAACCAGGTCCCTTACTGACAAGGTCGTATTTGAAAATTTGAACACTAAACTGATATTCCTGAGCAAGAAGCTCATCAATTTCCTAAAGGCAGTAGAAGAAAAACATAACGAGCCACAATGCAAGTCCTGAATCCTGCATCTTGAATCCTGAATCCTGCATCCTGCATCCTGTATCCTGATTCCTGAATCCTGCATCCCGTATCTTGTATCAATATTGCAGTATATCCCGTATAAAATTATGATACTCCGGAAAAGATGGCAGGTTGTTATGCCGGCCGCCCTGTATGCGGATGAGGGTGATCATGCGTGGATTCAGCGCCTGTAGTTTTTCGCTGTTGCTGATGGGTATCAGCCAGTCACGGGTGCCGTGCAGGATGTAGGTATGGCAGTTTACTCGCTTTATCCATTTATCGGTACGCAGGTGATAACGAAGTACATATTTAACAGGCAGGATGGGCAGGAAACGTTCAATGGTCTTTTTAAAGCTGAAGTAAGGGGCGTCTAAGATCAGGTAGCGTGGCTTGTTATCGCTGGCAAGCTTGCAGGCAAACCCGCTGCCCAGGCTTCTGCCGTAAACGATGAGGTGATGCTCCGGGAATTTTGTGAGCAGGTTATTGTAAACAAACTGCATATCGGTGATCATATCTTTCTCATTCCGCTTGCCGGTGCTTTTGCCGAAACCCCGGTAATCCACCAGCACCACGTCATAATTATAGCGGTAAAAATCCCGGGCATATTTTGCCCAGCCCTTTATGCTGCGGCTGTTGCCGTGAAAATAAAGGATGAGCCCCAGCGGGTCCTTCACTTTAAAATGCAGCCCGTTGATACGAACCCCCGGTTCCACATCAAAGAACAATTCTTCAAACGGTGCATCGTATTTGTAAACAAAATCCTGTTTCAGTTTCTCCGGCTTGAAGATCAGCTTCTCCTGCAGAAAGTATGCAAGCAGGGAAAGCACCACGATGCCGCCGATGATATAGATAGCGAATTGAAGCAAGTGTTAGTTTATGGTTTGTAGTTTATAGTTTGTAGTTATTCGCACTCTGTTAAATTAAGTATTCTCCTCTTAACTACAAACTACAAACCATAAACTACAAATCTCAAACCCCAAACTCCTTCCTCCATGCTTCTGTTCCGCCGATAAGGTTTATAAGATTCGTGAAATGAAATTTCTCCTGCAGCCGCTGGATGGCGATCTGGCTGCGGATGCCTTTGCGGCAGTAAAGGATGACCGGCTTATCGGTGATTATTCTATCTGCAAGCCGGGTGATGTCGCCCAGGGGGATCAGCTCGCCCCCGATATTGAACGCAGCATGTTCATCGGGTTCCCGCACATCGATCAGTTGAATATCTTCCCCGCTGTTGAGTTTTTGTTTCAGTGCGGATGCTGTGATGGACTGCATACGGTCAGGTTTTGGAGCATGGATCAGTCTTCTTCATCCCGGTATATCCTCTGCAGTTTTAAATTACTTACCGGTGAAATGATCAGTGGAAATTTTTCTACCTGCACCACGCTTTGTTCCAGGCCAAACCCTTTTTCCTCACTAAGGGAGATCTCCTTCAGCCAGAAATAGAGTTTCATGACGATGCGTTCAAAGAATGGCAGTTCGTTATCCTGGCTCAGGAATTTTTCCATTACGATGAATTTAAAATCACCTACCACGTTATTTCGTTGCTGGCTTTCATAACGGCTGGTAACATTCACTTCCCGGTTTGCCACCAGGTCTTCCACCACCTTCTTGAACATCAGGTTAATGCGGGGCTGCATCCGGAAGCCCAGCCTGAATTCAACCCGGATGATGTCGTTGGGAATAATATGTTCTACGGTATACTCGCAGGTATATGGGTCATCCATCGTATCCACGTGAATGAACCAATAAATATCGGCACGTTTCGGTTTGCCTTTGAGGATGGAATAGATGATCTTGTGTTCGATCTCCTTTGGATTATTGGCGCTGGTGAGATACACCAGGTGGGTAGCATACTTAGGCACCGACGTATCATTGCTCAGTTCTTCCAGCTTAGGCACATATTCTTCCAGGCGCACAAATTCAACATAGCGGTTCTTGATCTTTCGTGCCCGGTACCATATATACATCACAACAAACAATCCACCTCCTACGATCAACGTAACATAACCACCATGCGGGAATTTATCGAGGTTTGCTATTAAAAAACTTAGTTCAATGGCTAAAAATGTTGCCAGGAAAAGATATATAAGCCATGATTTTACCCGGTGCAGAACCATGAAATTAGCAACCAGAATGGTGGTAGCCAGCATACACAACGTAATGGCAAGGCCATATGCGGCACCCATGGCTCCTGAAGTTTTAAAATACAGTACAATACCGCAGCAGCCTACAAATAAAAGGGTGTTTATCCCCGGAACAAATAACTGGCCCCGGGCCTCTGTAGGATAATTGATCTTCATTTTAGGCCACAGGTTCAGGCGTATGGCTTCACTGATGAGTGTGAATGAACCACTGATCAACGCCTGGCTGGCAATAATGGCCGCGGCCGTTGCTATGATGATGCCGGGTATCTGAAACCAGGCAGGCATCAGTGCATAGAATGTTTTGCCGGTAAATACCTGTCCCATCTGATTCTGAAGAAGCCATGAACCCTGGCCTATATATGTTATCAGTAAACAGGATTTTACCATGATCCATGATATGCGGATATTGCCACGCCCACAGTGCCCAAGGTCGCTGTAAAGTGCTTCGGCACCTGTGGTACAAAGAAAAACAGCTCCCAAAAGCCAGAATCCCCCCGGGTATTGACTCAGAAATTTGCCCGCATAATAAGGATTGAATGCTTTAAAAACACCCCAGTTATCGGTTATGTGTAACAACCCCAGTATGGCCAACATCATGAACCAGATGAACATGATGGGTCCGAATAGTTTGCCAATAGAATTGGTACCAAACTGCTGCATGAAGAATAAGATGGCAAGAATACCGAGCACTATATAAACAATAGTTGATTCTTCAATATGGCTGAACGCACTTGTAATACGCAAACCCTCAATGGCTGAAGTGACAGAGATCGGCGGTGTTATCATTCCATCGGCGAGCAGGGCGGCTCCCCCGATCATAGCAGGTAATACCAGCCATTTGCGCCTACGCCTCACCAGGGTGTACAAAGAAAAAATTCCCCCTTCACCCCGGTTATCGGCTTTTAATGTAAGGATAACGTACTTAATGGTTGTTTGCAGGGTAAGCGTCCAGATAATGCAGCTTAATGAACCCACTACCAACAATTCGTCTATCACCCTGCCGTGAATAATCTCATCAAAAACATAGAGCGGGGAGGTACCGATATCGCCGTAAATAATTCCCAAAGCAACCAGTAAGCCGGCTGCTGTTACCTTGTTAACATGTTTCGACACAGAAAATATTTAAGTGTTCACCAGGGCATTTTTAAAAATGCAATCACAAATGTAGAGGTAAAACGAATAAATACAGGGAAATATTTTGGGAGGACATTACCCCCTGGTTCATGGAACCGGCCGGCACCGGTAACCCCGTATCCTCAACCGCATCAGCCCATCACCTGCTTAATAACTCCACATCCTTAACCCAGGCGGGGAACCAAACTGTCATTTCTCCTTTGCCGCGGTTGGCCCAGCTGTAGTAAGGGACCAGGGTTATGGATCTCCTTTCCGTGGTGACCGATTCATCATTATTGACCGTTACAACAGGCGCTTCGGTTCTTAACGTCATCACGCCATTTAATAAGCCCGGTTTAAACCCGGCAATAAAGCCGGAAGCGGAAGGAAGGATGATATTTGACGTCTTTCCATTGTTATCTGCCCATTCAGCACAATACATGATGGGACCCCGCTGCAATGCCACTTTACCAATATCATTTTTTATTTTTTCATTCGCTGTTACCCTTTTCACTTCCATCGGCAACCGTACTTCCATCACATCATTCTTTTTCCAGGTTCTGCTTATTACGGCATAGCCGTTTTCCAGTTCATAGGCCACAGCTTCTCCATTTACTTTTATTCCGGGTTTTGCGTTGCTGCCGGATTCAAACCGGTACAGGTCAGACGGAACAGCACTGTTCATTACCCAGCCGGGAATACGAATGCGTATCTTAAATGTACTGGCCTTTGCTGTATTGATCTTAAAATGCAGGTCCCCGTCCCACGGATAATTATTCTGCTGGATTACCTGCACCGGTATTTTATTCATCACAATATCTGCAGTGCTGCTGATGAAAAGGTTTACAAAAAGATCATCCCCCTTTTGTGCATACATATAACCGGGTATTGCAGGTATAAAGCGGCAGATATTGGTAGGACAGCAACTGCATTCAAACCAGCCCGAACGTTCCCTTTCAATATCCGGGTGTGAAAAACTGTTACGTATCTCCATGGCATTTGTATAGAAAAAAGACTTTCCATCCAGTCCCACTCCCGAGATCAGCCCGTTGTAGAGGGTTTTCTCCAGCACATCCATGTATTTAGCATCTCCATGCAGCAGGAACATGCGGTAGTTCCAGTAAACATTGGCAATGGATGCACAGGTCTCATTGTACGCTGTGTTATTCGGCAATTCATAATTGGCGCCAAAGCGTTCTCCGTCACCAACGGCTCCGATACCACCCTGCACGTATAATTTTTTTGATACCACATTCTCCCATATCCGGTCAATGGCTTTCGTGAGGCTGTCGTTACCGGTGAGTGCTGCCACATCGGCCACCGCAGCATATAGATACCCCGCCCTTACCGCGTGGCCAACAGCTTCCGATTGCATCAGCACCGGTTTGTCGTCCTGCCAATAGGAACCATTCTTCCAGACGTCTGTGCTTTTCGGATCATACCCTTTGTATTGTCCTCTTGCATCAATGAAAAATTTAGCGGTGGCCAGGTACTCCTGCCTGCCGGTAATGCGGAATAACTTTACCAGGCCCATTTCCACCACTTCATGCCCGGGGGCAACCGTTCTTTTACCGGGACCAAAAACAGAACAAACAAGGTCGGCATTCTTTAACGCGATATCAAGCAGGTTCCTTTTTTTGGTGGCCAGGTAATGCGCCGCCGCCGCTTCGTACAAATGGCCTGCATTGTATAATTCATGGCTCAGTTCCCGTTCTTTCTCCCAGCGTTCTTTGCCTACCCAGTTGCCCACATTCACCGGATCAATGGTTCGGGCAGTGTATAAATAGCCGTCTGCTTCCTGTGCATTTTTAATGATAACGATCAAAGAATCAACATAGGCGTCCAGTTTTTTATCGGGATGCGTAGCCAGGGAAAAGGCAGCGCCTTCAATGGTTTTGTAGATATCGGTATCGTCGAACGGATAGCGGGTACAGAATTTTCCCTTCTTTGCCGCCGCCATGACGAAATTCTTTACCCGTCCTGTATTCTCACATCGTTCAAAGGATGCCGGGATGGTAACCGTGCGGTTGATCTCGATCCGGGGCAGCCAGAAATTGTCGGAAAGGTGCACCTGCGTAAAATCAACTTCCTTCAATGCATAATCTTTTTGCTGTGCATAAACGGATGCTGTGACAATCATGCTGATAAGCAAAATATTTTTTTTCATGAGGAAGTTATTTATCATTTACAGAATACTGCCTGGCGGGCTGTCTCACGAATCACCGGTAATACAAGGTAATTTAAATGGAAATTTTAAAAAATCATAGAAAGCGCCTGTTTTGTCGCTTTTGACCCTGCGTTATTATGCCGGAAAATCCTGTCCTCCAGGCTCTGTGTATGCCCAATATAAAATTGGTCAAGTGAAGGCGAATAAATGATATAGACATAAAAGGGCATAAAATACAAAAGGCTCACTATTGGTGAGCCTTTGTGGAGAGTATCGGGGTCGAACCGACGACCTCTTGCATGCCATGCAAGCGCTCTAGCCAACTGAGCTAACCCCCCTTATTTTTTTAAGAACAAATTCTTCTTCGAACCGACTAACTTCCCGCACTCCTGCGGGACGCTCTAGCCTCCCAACTCGGGAGAGCTAACCCCCCTTATTTTTTTAAGAACAAATTCTTCTTCGAACCGACTAACTTCCCGCACTCCTGCGGGACGCTCTAGCCTCCCGATAACTATCGGGAGAGCTAACCCCCCTTATTTTTTTAAGAACAAATTCTTCTTCGAACCGACTAACTTCCCGCACTCCTGCGGGACGCTCTAGCCTCCCGATAACTATCGGGAGAGCTAACCCCCCTTATTGTTTAAGAACAAATTCATTTCCCAACCGACAACCTTCCCGCTTTCAGGCGGGACGCTCTAGCCTCCCGATAACTATCGGGAGAGCTAACCCCCAAACGGATTGCAAATATACTGGCAGGGGCCTTTGGTTCAAAATGAATTTTTAATCCTGCTTATTGGCCGGAGATGCGGGCACTGTATTATTGCCGCCATTCACTTTATTGGCACCGGCTTCTATGCTTTTAATTGCCTCCAGGTTCTGTCGGGCCAGTAAAAAACTGCTGTCCAAAGCCAGGGCTTTTTCAAAGTATTGTTTCGCCTCTGCTTTTTTATCCAGATCATAAAGGGCCAACGCATGAATATTGTAGATACCGGCCTGCAGGTAGGTACGGCCTACCTGCTCGCCCACGTTATAGGTCATGGTGTATTCTGGTTTAAACGTCTGCCTTTCCACACTCACTGCCGTAGAAACACATTCTGCCAGTCTTTTAATACCATACTGCAATTCCATCAGTTTGTAGGCATGGTATGGGCTTTGTGTCTTGCCATATAGCTGTTCAAAGATGTTGATGGCCTCTTTGGGCTGCTGCAGTTTATCCAGGCAAATACCTTTCATCTCCAGCAAACCGTTATCCGCTGGTTTTACTTTCAACCTTTTGTCGGCCCAGTAATAACATTGCACATAAGAGCCCTGCTGCATATACAGCATAGCCAGCGTGTCTTCATAAACACCGTTGGCACCCTGGTCGGCCACGTAATAACCAAGCGCAGTTATCGCAGTATTCAGATCCCCGCTAATAACTGACTGGTTGAATACTTTTAAGTGGGGGTTGTTTTTAGCAGCAGGAACATTGGATCTACCCGCCTGGGCAAAGGCTGAAACACAAAAAAACAGGTACAGGACCGCAAGATTTACTTTTTTCATCATCATCAATTTTTGGGGGCTCAAAGTAACAAAAAAACCGGAAACGGGTCCGGTTTGCAAATCAATTATATTCCAGGTTTATCCTTCCCATATCTCTTCCTTTCCAGCCAGCCATTCCTTTACCAGGTTTGTGGTAACCGATTTTGGCCTTTCCAGCGGAAAGCCCAGGGCCCTGTCCCAGCAAAGGCTTGCCAGCACACCCAATGCCCTGGACACACCAAACAGGACCGTATAGAATTCATACTCAATAAAACCATAATGTACCAGCAGTGCGCCGCTGTGGGCATCCACATTGGGCCATGGATTCTTTATTTTGGCAATAGAACCCAGGATCGGTGGAACGGATTCATAAATATTCCAGACCGTCTGTACCAGTGGATCATCGGGCATGTGTTTTTTACCAAATTCCACCTGGGCGGTAAAGCGGGGGTCTGTTTTACGCAACACAGCATGGCCATAACCGGGCACTACTTTTCCTTCGCTCAGGGTCTTCTTAACGTATTCTTCGATCTGCTGTTTGGATGGTATCTCTGCACCGATCTCCTCCCGCAGTTCATAGATCCACTTGATCACTTCCTGGTTTGCCAGTCCGTGCAAGGGGCCGGCCAGCCCGTTCATCCCGGCCGCAAAACTTAAGTAAGGATCACTTAAGGCAGAACCCACCAGGTGCGTGGTATGTGCAGATACATTCCCTCCTTCATGGTCGGCATGAATGGTCATGTACAACCGCATCAGTTCATGAAAACCCTCGTCTTCATAACCCATCATGTGGGCAAAATTTCCCGACCAGTCAAGCAGTCCGTTGGGCTGGATGTGCTCCCCGTTCTTGTATTTACGGCGATAGATATAAGCAGCAATACGGGGCAGGCGGGCAATGAGGTCCATCGAGTCATCAAACAGGGCATCCCAGTAATCTTTTTTATTCATGCCCTTTGCATAACGCTTGGCAAACTGGCTTTCGGTCTGCAGGCTCATGATGGCCACCACAAACTGCGTCATGGGATGCGTGCTTACGGGCAGTGCTTCTATGGTTGCAAAAACATGGTTGGGCACATGGCTGCGGCGCTGCCACACACTGCTTAAATGCTGTACATCGTCTTCGCTGGGCAATGCCCCTACCAGCATCAGGTAAAACAATCCTTCCGGAAGCGGTTCTGTTCCACCGGGGATCTTGGGAAGTTTTTCTCTTAGTTCCGGAATGGAATAACCCCGGAAACGGATGCCGTCCTGTGCATCAAGCAAGGAAGTTTCCGATACCAGGCCTGTCATGCCCCGCATGCCCTGGTATATCTGGCTGAGCGTTACTTCACCAATCACTTTATTGCCGTGTTCTTTCAGTAAGTCCTTGATTTCTATGGCTACTGTATCTGCTTTCTCTTTGAACCTGTCTTTAATGATACCCATGATCTCTTTATTATAAATGAATGAAAATTATTTGTTGCGGTACTGGTTCTCGCCTTTGTGGGATTGCTTTCCGGTTTTGAAATAAATGCTGCAGCAACCAGACTTTGAAGGCGCTTAAAATTACGACGCAACCAACTCTTAAACAAAAGTTTTGAAGGAAAGTTTGCCTGTAAAAGGCTTTTGAAATCTTATTTTGGCGCCCGCCTGTAAAGATAAAATGCCAGCAGCCCGAAAATGATATTGGGGGCCCATGCGGCCAGTAACGGGGTGAAGTTTCCCTTGGTGGCGAACACAATTGAAAAACGGCTGAAGAGTATATACATTACGCTGATGATAACCCCCACAGCCAGGTGAAAGCCGCTCCCTCCCCTGATCTTACGGGAAGCCAGTACTGCGCCGATGATGGTAAGGATGAGTACCGATACGGGAATGGCATCCCGGTTATATCTTTCAACCAACAGGGTATTCAGCATTTCAGATCCCCGTAACCTTTCCAGTTTTATGAACTCATTCAGTTCGGGGGTTGGCAGCTGGTCTTTAAAGTATTCATCTTTCCGAAGATCACGGGGCTTAAAATTATAATTAACCAGCTTCACCGGCATTTTCTTTATGCGCTCAGAAATGCTGTCCAATGTTCGCTCTACCGGATCAAGCAACCGCCATTTCCTGCTGGTGGAATCCCAGTTGAACTGTTCTGCCCGCAGGTTGTACACCAGTTTATTACCCGAAAACTGCTGGACAAAGAGTCCATTGCCCGATCTCAAAACAGTATCATAGCCACGTATCCCCACATAGGTGTTTGAATCCAGTTTAAAATACAGGTTTTGTTTATACGTTGAATTATTGCTTACCACCGTAGCCGGACCGTCGATATACCTGGCTTCAAAATTTCCCCATATCTGGTTTGCCCTTGGCACCACGTACTGGTAGCCTGCCCACAACAAAGCGGATAAAAAAATACCCCCGATAACATACGGAAGTAAAAACCTCCGGAAACTGACCCCGCTGCTGAGTATGGCAATAACTTCTGAGCGCCCCGCCATTTTGGAGGTAAAGAATATGACCGAGATGAAAACAAAAAGAGGGAAAAGCATGGCATCAATACGGGGAATGAACCCGATGTAATAATCCATGATGATCTGGTAAACAGATAAACCCGATTTTACAAAATTATCCGTCTTTTCGCTGATGTCGACCACCACCACGATGGCAGTAAACAGCAACAGGCAAAAGAAAAAAGTAGTAAGGTATTTTACCAGTATGTAGCGGTCGATTTTTTTCATGAGAAATGTGAAGACAAAAGTAAACGAAAACCCGTTGAAATCGTTGAAATCGTTGCAGGGTTTAAAGGTTTAAGGGTTCGTTCACAACCTCTTCAACGACTTAAACGACTTCAACGGATTAAACGATTGAAACGTCCTAAACGTCAAAACGTGCAATTGCATTCGCCGCAATCCATCCCGTCGTCCATGCATTTTGAAAATTAAACCCGCCGGTAATGCCGTCAACGTTGATGATCTCTCCTGCAAAGAACAACCCCGGGAATTTTTTGCTCTGCATGGTATTGAAATCTATTTCATTCAATTCAATACCTCCTGCCGTTACAAACTCCTCTTTATAGGTTGTTTTTCCTTTCACTTCATATTCACTGGCACAAAGATTTTTGATGAGCCTGTTTTGGGCGGCGGCAGGCAGGTCGGCCCAGCGCAGGTCTTCTTTTACACCCGATCCAAGTAAAATGAATTCCCATAACCTGTTCGGTAAGGCAAATGGATTCCTGTTTACGATCTTTTGTGATGCCAGTTCAAAGCGGAATTTTTGAATCCTTTCCCGCAGGCTGTTCTCATTAAGATCCGGTACCCAGTTCACCAGTATGCTGAAATGCCAGTTGCATTTTGCCAGTTCTCTTGCTTCCCACGCAGAAAGCCTCAGTATGGCCGGACCACTCATGCCCCAGTGCGTGATCAGCAAGGGCCCTTCTTCACTGTGTTTTGACCCGCTTATCTTAACCCGTGCTTTTTCAACGGATATACCCATCAAAGAAGTGATGGCATTACCGGGCATACCTGCCTGTCCGGTAGACAGGTTGAATGTGAAAAGTGAAGGAACGGGTTCTTCAATACCATGACCTTGCTGTGTAAGCCAGTTGTACTGCAGGGGTTTTGGATAGCCGCCGCTTGCCACACAAACATAATCGGCCTCTATCACCTCGCCCTCATTCATGACCAAGGACCAATGACCATTGTCTGTTGCCAACTGCTTTACCTCCCTGTTCATCCGGATCTCCACGCCATATTTATTTGCCTCTTTCACCAGGCAATCAATGATCGTTTGCGAAGAGTCGGTTACAGGGAACATACGTCCGTCTGCTTCGGTCTTCAGTTCCACACCTCTTTCTTTGAACCAGGCAATGGCATCGTTAGTAAAAAATGATGAAATGCTTTTAAGGAAAGAGCCGCCCCTCGGATATTTCCTTACCATTTCGGCAATACTGAAACAGGCATGGGTCACGTTGCAACGGCCACCGCCGCTGATCCTTACTTTGCTTAGGAGTTTATTTGACTTTTCCAGGATGATCACATCCAGCAACGGGTTCAGCCTGGCTGCATTCACCGCACAGAAAAAACCTGCTGCACCCCCACCGATAACGATCAATCTTTTTTTCTTCATCCTGTTATTTGTAACTTCAAACTTAAGAATAACATTCAACCCCAGATCAATGGCAGGTAAAATCACCAAAAAAGAATTGCGGGAGATGCCGGTGGTCCGTTATGAAAAAATAAGGGATCACCTGAGGACGGGGCATATCTTTTTTGCCAGCGGCAGTTATGCATTTTCGGGCATCATACAAAACCTCACCAAAAGCACCTGGAGCCATGTGGCGGTGATCTATAAAGATGAAGAACTGGGCAGGGTGCTGGTACTGGAAGCAGAGCCCAGCATAGGTATCCGCCTGATCCCCCTGTCCAATTACCTGAAGAATTACAAAGGGACCAGGCGGCCCTATAAAGGACAGATCGCCATTGCCCAGCTTAATTTCCCGCTGGAAAAACAAAACCTGAACAAGGGGATCAGCTTTGGCCTGGATGAACTGACAAGGCCTTATGATAATTTCGAAATATTCCGCATCATGATCCGTATCCTCCTCCGCATGAGTAAACGGGAAAGGAACAAAGCCTATATCTGCAGCGAACTGGTGAGGGATATATTTGCCAGGTCGGGCGTGGTCATCCATTACAAAGACACGTATATAAGCCCCGACAATATCTGGACAGATGAGCGGATTGAATTAAAGTACCGGGTGCTGTAAGGAATAATCCGAGCAAAGGTTTGCATTTGCTTTTTCAGCCGCTTCGATCTTTACAAAAGAAGATAACACATCGGCCTTACCCCGCTGGATGGCAACATCGTGTTCGTAATGTGCGGCAGGTTTACCATCGGCAGTACGAATGGTCCAGCCGTCCTTATCGTGGTAAACATCCCTGGTACCCAGGTTTATCATGGGTTCAATAGCGATCACCATCCCTTCTTTTAATTTGGCGCCTGTTCCCCGTTTGCCGAAATTCGGCACCTGTGGCTCTTCGTGCAGGTGCCTGCCGAGGCCATGTCCTACCAGGTCCCTTACCACACCATAGCCGTGCTGCTTCTCTGTATATTCCTGTATGGCGTATGCAATATCACCGGTCCGGTTACCATGTATGGCTTTTTCAATTCCCTTGTACAGCGATTCTTTGGTAACCCGCATCAGTCTTTTTAGTTCATCGTTTATTTCGCCAACTCCAAATGTATAAGCACTGTCGCCATGAAACCCGTTTTTAAAAACACCTACGTCAACCGAAACAATATCGCCTTCTTTCAGTTCATCCGCATTGGGAAAGCCATGAACCACCGCATCATTTACCGATATGCAGCAGGTATAGGGGAAGCCGTTGTATCCTTTAAAGGATGCCGTTGCACCATGATCCCTGATGAATTCTTCGGCGATCTTATCCAGTTGTAACGTAGTGATGCCGGGTTTGATAAAGGATGCCACCAAAGCAAGTGCATCACTTACCAGCAGGCTGCTTTCCCGCATCAGTTCTATTTCTGCCTTGCTTTTGTAATGGATCATACCCCTATCTCCGCCAGTTGGCGGAGGATTATTTATGTTTTATTAATAGATTTTAAAACAAACCCCGACTTATTCAGTCGGGGCTTAATTAATTATTTTAAGTCCCCGTGAAGGGGTAAGATATATTTTACACACTTCCTGCAGTAACCTGCTGCCTTCCCTGTATCCGCCCGCTGCTCATCAGGCCATCGTACTGGCGCATCAGCAACTGCGTTTCTATCTGCTGCAGTGTATCCAGGATAACCGCCACATTGATCAGCAGGGATGTACCGCCAAAGAATGTAGAGAAGTCCTGCTGCATTCCAAACAGTACTTCTATGATACCCGGCAGTATACCGACAAAGGCCAGTAGAACAGCGCCCGGTAAAGTTATCCTGTCCATGATGGTACCAATATAATCGGCAGTAGGCTGGCCGGGTTTTACACCGGGAATGAACCCATTGTTCCGTTTCAGTTCATCGGCCATTTGTTTCGGGTTAAATATCAGTGCCGTGTACAGGAAGGTAAAGGCAATAACACAAACAGAATACACGATCATGTATCCGCCGTGGGTATGATCGGTAAAGTATTTGGTCCAGCTGGCCGTGCCACCATAAGAAAATAAGGTAGGCAGGAACAGGATGGCCTGGGCAAAGATGATGGGCATAACACCGGAAGCATTCACTTTCAGTGGCAGGAAATTCCTGGCTCCACCAAACTGGCGGTTGCCTACGATCTGTTTGGCATAATTAACCGGGACCTTCCGGGTACCTGGACAAGCAATATCACACCGAGTATCACGGCAATAAGCAATACCACTTCGATCAGCATAATCAGGATACCGCCGGCTCCCCGGGTGATCCTTGATTCCCATTCGTGAACAAATGATTGCGGCAGGCGGGCCAGGATACCTACCATGATGATGATGGAAGTACCATTACCCAGGCCCTTATCGGTTATCTTTTCACCCAGCCACATTACAAACAAAGTACCTACCGTAAGAATGATGACCGTGGAAACCCAGAAATAATTGACAAAAGACGGAACGATGGCTTCACCCAGGCTTTTTAAATAGCCGATATAGGCAGCTGCCTGGAAGGCGGTTACCAATACGGTAAGGTAACGTGTCCACTGATTGATCTTTTTACGGCCGCTCTCTCCTTCCTTCTGGATCTTTGCCATCTGCGGAACCAGGATGGTCATCAGCTGCATGAAGATAGAAGCAGAGATATAAGGCATGATACCCAATGCAAAAATAGATGCCTTCGAGAAAGCGCCACCTACAAAAGTATCCAGCAATCCCAGCATGCCCGACTGGGCACTGGTAGAGAGCGCTGCTAATTTATTAGGATCGATACCGGGAAGTACGATATAAGAACCCACGCGGTAGATAAAGATCAGCAGTAACGTGAACGTTATCTTATTGCGCAGCTCCTCAATGCTCCAGATATTCTTTAGTGTTTGAATGAACTTCTTCACAGAATGTAAACGATTTAAATGTTTTGCGCTGAATTAAAAATGACCCCGCAAAGCGTGGGCCGGGCAAATATCGTGAAATTATTTAACTATCTCGATGGTACCACCGGACGCTTCAATAGCCGCTTTGGCCTTTTCGCTGGCAGCATTCACTTTGAAACTGTATTTACCTTTCAATTCGCCGTTGCCTAAGATCTTAACACTGTCAAACTGGCTTATCAGCCCGTTGATGTACAGGTTCTGCAGGCTGAATTCGGTAAGGCTGTATTTTTCAGCAAGCTGGTCGATTTGTCCCAGGTTCAGTACTTTAAATTCAATACGGTTATTGTTCCTGAATCCACGTTTTGGAATACGGCGCTGGATCGGCATCTGGCCACCTTCGTGGGCCATTTTGCTTTTGTAACCAGCACGGCTTTGTCCGCCTTTATTACCTTTTGTGGATGTTCCTCCCTTACCGCTTGCTTCGCCGCGGCCGATTCTTTTTTCCTTGTGTGTAGAACCTTTTGCAGGTTTTAGTGTGTGTAGTTTCATTTTATCCTGATTTTGTACTTACGGGGTATCACCCCTCGCTTTGTTTGTTAATTCGTTAAAATGTTAATTGGCTAATCCGTATCAAGGTTTAAACGGATCAACGGATTAATTTTTTATGCCAGTTCTTCCACCTTTACCAGGTGATTCACTTTGTTCACCATACCCAGTATCTGGGGAGTGGCTTCCACTTCCACAGAGGCATTCATCTTTTTTAATCCCAGCGCAGCCATTGTTCTTTTCTGGCGCTCAGAGCGGTCTATCGTGCTTTTAACCTGTGTTACTTTTATCTTTTTCATACCCCTATCCCCTAAAGGGGGATTTGATTTTAATTATTAAAAATATGCCTCCCATTTCTCTCCGCGAGCTGGCGGAGATGGGGGCTTTATCCGTTAAATACTTTCTTCAAGGAGATTCCTCTTGTTTTTGCAACTGAGATCGGCTCACGCAAAGTTGCCAATGCCTTAAATGTTGCTTTAACCACGTTATGCGGATTGGCAGAACCGAGGTTCTTGGCCAACACGTCTGTGATACCGGCAGCTTCCAGGACAGCCCGCATACTACCTCCGGCGATCACACCGGTACCATGTGCGGCAGGCTTGATATACACTTTGGCTGCACCATCCTTGGTTAACTGGTCGTGCGGAATAGTACCATGCATGATCGGAACTTTGATCAGGTTCTTCTTTGCATCTTCAATTCCTTTGGTAATGGCTTCCTGTACTTCTTTGGCCTTTCCCAAACCATGACCAACCACGCCTGCTTCGTTACCTACCACCACCAGGGCAGAGAAACTAAAGGCACGGCCGCCTTTGGTTGTTTTAACAACACGGTTAATCGCAACCACTTTGTCTTTCAGTTCCAGGTCGCCCGCTTTTACTTTATTTCCAATTGTATTTGACATCTATTTTTCTGATTAGAAAGTTTAAAATTTTAAAACACCAGGCCACCTTCCCTTGCACCTTCTGCCACAGCCTTCACACGACCATGATAGATATAACCGCCCCGGTCAAAAACAACGGTTGATATACCCAGTTCTTTTGCCTTGGTGGCAATGGCAGCTCCAACCATTTTACTTTTTTCAATTTTCGGCGCCTTCTGAGCCTGGATATCTTTTTGCCTGGAGGATGCAGCAGCCAGCGTTACGCCATTGCTGTCATCAATTAACTGGGCATAGATGTCGCTGTTACTCCTGAAAACGCTTAACCTTGGTTTTGCAGTAACGCCGCTTACTTTTTTGCGGATGCGGTACCTGATCTTTTTCCTTGCCGTTGACTTGTTGTTCATAATCTTTATTTTTTCTTCCCGATACTGCCGGGAAATTTTGTTAATCCGTTTATTGGTTAATCCGTTTATTGGTTAATCCGTTTAAACGTGTTAACGGATCAACAGATTAACGTTATTACTTGCCAGCCGCTTTACCAGCCTTCCTTCTTAATACTTCGCCGGCAAACTTAACACCCTTACCCTTGTATGGTTCCGGTTTACGCAGGCTCCTGATCTTGGCACAAACCTGGCCGATCAGCTGCTTGTCGATGCTTTCGAAATTGATCATCGGGTTTTGACCTTTTTCCTGTGAAGTGGAAACCTTCAGTTCTTTCGGGATCTCGAAAATGATGTTGTGCGAATAACCCAATGAAAGATCCAGCAGGTTCCCCTGGTTAGATGCTTTGTAACCCACCCCCACCAGTTCCAGTTTTTTGCTGTATCCTTCCGTTACGCCCTTTACCATGTTGCTGACCAGTGAACGGTATAAACCATGCATAGCACGGTGGCGGATCTGGTCGGTCGGCCGAACGATGTTAACAACACCGTCTTTCGCTTCTACCCTGATATCCCTGTCGATGGTCTCTTTTAATTCACCTTTTGGGCCCTTTACAGTAACAATATTATCTGCACCAACTGTAACGGTTACACCAGCAGGGATCGAGATCGGTTGCTTACCTATACGTGACATAAATTTTATTTTATTTTTTCTTCTGACCGGTCAGCCTGCTACAGGATCCGGCTTAATGTATCAGAAAAACTTTCAGTTATTAATAAATATTACACAATACTTCACCACCTACATTCTGTGCCTTCGCTTCTTTGTCGGTCATCACTCCTTTTGAAGTGGAAACGATGGAAACACCCAATCCGTTCTTTACCCGCTTGAATTCAGCAGGCTTTACATATGTACGCAAACCCGGGCGGCTTATCCTTTCCAGGCTCTGTATGGCCGGCAGTTTTGTGGCCGGGTCGTATTTAAGGGCGATCTTGATCACACCTTGCTTGCTGTCATCTTCAAATTTGTATTTCAAGATGTAGCCCTTTTCGTATAAAATCTCGGTGATTCGCTTTTTCAGGTTGCTGGCTGGTATTTCCACGATGCGGTGGTTAGCCATCTGTGCGTTCCGGATTCTAGTCAAATAATCTGCTATCGGATCAGTAACCATTGTTATTTCTGTTAAATGATTTAATAATTTTTTTACAATGCGATATCCTTTTTTCGGGATTCAAGATCCGGGATACTGGATCCGGGATCGGCATTTCGCTTACCAGCTTGCCTTTGTTACTCCGGGTATCTTACCCTGCAAAGCCATATCCCGGAACATGTTCCTGGAAATACCAAAGTGACGGATATAACCCCTTGGACGGCCCGTAAGCTGGCAACGGTTCTTTAAACGAACCGGTGACGCATTCTTCGGGATCAGGTCCAATGCTGCATAGTCGCCGGCTGCTTTTAAGGCGGCCCTTTTCTCGGCATACTTTGCAACCATTACTTCCCGCTTTCTTTGCCTGGCTTCAACTGATTTTTTTGCCATTATTTTTTTTGTTTACTGGTTACTTGGTTAATCCGTTGATACGTGTTAACCAATTAACGGATTAACGTTTTTACTTTTTAATATTCTTGAACGGCATGCCCAATTCCTTCAGCAGTTCAAATGCTTCTTCATTGGTGTTGGCCGTTGTTACAAATGTGATATCCAGGCCGGTTATCTTATTTACCTTGTCAATATCAATTTCAGGGAAAATGATCTGCTCGGTAACACCCAGTGTGTAGTTCCCACGGCCATCAAATGATTTATCATTGATGCCCTTGAAGTCACGTACACGTGGCAGGGATACAGAGACCAGCCTGTCCAGGAATTCATACATCTTCACCCCACGCAACGTAACCCGTGCACCGATCGGCATGCTCTTACGCAGTTTGAAGTTTGAGATATCCTTCTTGGAGATGGTGGCCACTGCCTTCTGACCGGTTATGTTTGATAACTCGTCGATGGCGATGTCGATCAGTTTTTTATCTGTTACCGCGCCGTTCACACCACGATTCAAACAGATCTTGGTAAGCCTGGGCGCCTGCATTACAGTTTTATAACTGAATTTTTTCATTAAAGCAGGTACAACTTCTGATTTGTACTTATCTGCTAATCTTGGAGTGTTTGTTTGTGTGCTCATTATTTTATTACCCCTCCTGATTTTTTTGAGATTCTTACTAGTTTACCGTTTTCCCTGGTACGCTTCACCTTGGTTGGTGCACCTGCCTTGGCATCCCACAACATTACATTGCTGATGGCGATCGGCGCCTCTTTTTTCACAATACCTCCTTTGGTGTTTTGTGAAGTGGGCTTGGTGTGCTTGGTAACGATGTTTACCCCTTCCACCAAAATGCGCTCTTTATCCAGTATTATTTCCAACACTTTGCGGGGCTTCTTCAGGTCTTTGTCCTCGCCGGTAATCACCACTACTGAATCGCCTTTTTTAATGTTGAACTTGGGTTTAAATCTTGTACTCATTGTATTAATTCGCTTTACAGCTTTTTTTCAATTTTTTTACTACTTCTTACAATACTTCGGGAGCCAATGAAATGATCTTCATGTATCCCTTGTCCCGCAACTCCCTTGCCACGGGCCCGAAAATACGGGTACCCCTTGGTTCGTCAGAAGCATTCAGCAGTACCACCGCATTGTCGTCAAAGCGGATGTATGAACCATCTTTACGACGAAGTTTGTTGGTGGTCCGTACGATCACTGCCTTGCTGACCGTTCCTTTTTTGATACCACCAGCCGGCATGGCATCTTTTACCGTTACCACTATCTTATCACCGATCTTTGCATAATCCTGGCCGCTGTTACCCAGTACACGGATACACAGGACTTCCTTTGCACCACTGTTGTCGGCTACATTTAGTCTGCTTTCTTGCTGTATCATTATCTTAATATTTGTTGTTTGTTGTTTGTAGTTTGGTATTGCAAGGATTCACAACTGCCAACCACAAACCGGAAACTATAAACTTTCTTATTTTACTTTTTCAACCACTTCCACCAGTCTCCAGCGTTTTGTTTTGCTCATTGGCCGGGTCTCCATGATCTTAACGGTATCGCCAATGCTGCACTCATTTTTTTCATCATGCGCATGAAACTTGGTAGACTTCTTTACGAACTTTCCATAAAGCGGATGCTTTACTTTACGTTCTACGCTTACGGTAATAGTCTTATCCATTTTGTTGCTGGATACCACTCCTAATTTTGTTTTTCTTAAATTTCTTTCCACGTTCTTTTTTATTTTATGGATTCATTAAAACCCTAACTGAACTTTTTTTAATGCGGTCTTCAAACGGGCCAGGTCCCTTCTTAAAGAGCGGACGCTCTGCGGATTCTCCAGCGGAGAAATGGCATGTGAAAATGAAAGCTTCTTCAGGCGCAGTTCATCTTCCGCGATCTTTGCTTTCAGGTCTGATTCATTCAAACCTTTCAGGCTGTTTAAAAAATCAACTTTCTTTGACATCTTTATTCTATTTGATAATTTGATGAATCAATAATGCTGCGTTAGTCACGATTTCAAACCTCAAACTCTGTTATTTTAATTTTTAGCTCACCACAGGATCGGCAGTTTTTGTGCGGCCAATTCAAACGCTTCTTTTGCTACCTGTTCGGATACACCGTCGCACTCAAACAGGATCCTGCCGGGTTGTACAATGGCAGCCCATCCTTCGGGGTTACCTTTACCTTTACCCATCCTTACCTCAGCTGGTTTTGCTGTAACCGGCTTATCGGGGAATATCCTGATCCACACATTTCCTTCCCGTTTCATGTGGCGGGTCAATGCCTGGCGGGCACTTTCTATCTGGCGGCTGGTCATCCAAACACTATCCAGGGCCTTTAAGCCAAAGGTTCCGAAAGCCAGGGTTGCGCCCCGCTTGGTATCTCCCTTCATTCTTCCTTTCTGCGTCTTTCTGTGTTTTGTTCTTTTCGGTTGTAACATCTTTAAAAAATTTCTAGTTACTTATTCAAATTTTTTTTTACAAAATTATCTTCTTCCGCCGCCGCCTCTTCTGTCGCCACCACCCCTGCGGTCACCACCACCCCTGCGGTCATCCCTCCTGTCAAATCCACCCTGTCTTTCACCCACTTCTTTTCCACCACCGGCTACCACATTCGGGTTGAGGTCACGCTTTCCCAAAACCTCTCCTTTACATATCCAAACCTTTATTCCGATCTTACCATATACCGTTAACGCAAACACATTGGCATAATCAATATCCATACGTAATGTATGTAACGGGGTACGGCCCTGTTTGATCTCTTCACTACGGGCAATTTCAGCACCACCCAAACGGCCACCTACCTTTACCTTAATACCTTCTGCACCCATCCGTAAAGCCGATGCGATCGACATCTTGATCGCCCGCTTGTAGTTGATACGGTTTTCCAGCTGGCGGGCAATGGTATCTGCCACAATGTTCGCATCCAGTTCCGGACGGCGTATCTCCAGTATGTTTATCTGCACATCATCTTTACCACATAATTTTTTCAGCTCTTCTTTAATCCGGTCAACCTCTCCGCCGCCCTTACCAATGATGATACCGGGCTTGGACGTGTGGATGGTAACGATCAGTTTGTTAAGCGTACGCTCAATAACTATTTTAGAGATACCACCCTTGTTGATACGGGCATTCAGGTAATTCCTGATCTTGTTGTCTTCGATCAGTTTCTTTGGATATTCCGTTTTGCTTGCAAACCAGTTGCTGTCCCATCCACGGATGATCCCTAACCTGGCGCCTATCGGATTTGTTTTTTGACCCATATTATTGGTTAATGCTTTTTATTATTAATTTTTAATTGCTTTAGAATCCACGACGATGGTAACATGGTTGCTGCGCTTGCGAACCCGGTAGCCACGTCCCTGTGGTGCAGGGCGCATACGCTTGATGACCCTTGCGCCGTCAACCATCACGGTCTTTACAACCAGCCCGCTTTCATCACCGCCTTCATTTTTCTGTTTCCAGTTGTTGATGGCAGATAATACCAGCTTACGTAAAGGAACAGCCGGATGCTTTGGATTGTGTTCCAGAACGGCCAATGCCTTTTCCACATCCAGTCCACGGATCAGGTCAACCAGCAAACGCATTTTACGCGGCGAGGTTGGATAGTTGTTCAATTTTGCTACTGCTTCCATTTTTATTTAGTTTCTTGATCCCGGATACCGGATACCAGATCAAAGTTTTCTATCCGGTATCTTGTATCCTGTATCAGGTTTATGCTATTTTTTTACTTGAGTGTCCTTTAAAATTCCTGGTAGGTGCAAACTCACCTAATTTATGTCCCACCATGAATTCCGTTACATAGACCGGGATGAATTTGTTTCCGTTATGCACTGCAAACGTTTGCCCTACAAAATCCGGGGTAATGGTGCTTCGGCGACTCCAGGTCTTGATAACACCCTTTTTTGCTTTTCCTTCGATCATTGCAGAAACTTTCGCATTCAGCTTGGATTCTACATAAGGTCCTTTTTTTAACGAACGAGCCATGTTTTATTTTTTTGTTGTTGATTTGTCCGCCGGCAGGCGAGCCATTTTAACAATGATTGATTACTTATTACTTAATTTCTTTCCGTTTTTCCGCTGGATGATCATCTTATCAGATCCTTTTCCTCTTGTACGGGTGATCTGTCCTTTTGCATATTTACCTTTGCGGCTGCGTGGGTGACCACCGGAAGCCCTTCCTTCACCACCACCCATCGGGTGATCCACCGGGTTCATGGCTACCGCCCTGGTACGTGGACGAATGCCTTTCCAGCGATTACGACCGGCCTTACCCATGCTTTCCAGGTTATGGTCGCTGTTACTTACCACACCTACTGTTGCATAACAGTTGATCAATACCTTTCTTAATTCACCGCTTGGCATTTTTAAGATGGCATACTTTTCTTCCTTGTTACTTAACTGGGCAGAGGTACCGGCGCTTCTTACCAGGATACCGCCATGACTGGGCTGCATTTCAATATTATGAACATTGGTACCCAATGGCATGTGCTTCAGCTGTAATGCATTTCCTAATTCAGGGGCCACATCATCACCGCTTATTACGGTCTGGCCCACCTGCAATCCCTGGGGAGCAATTATATAACGCTTCTCTCCGTCTACATAAGCCAACAGGGCTATAAAAGCAGTACGGTTTGGATCATACTCGATCGTTTTCACTACAGCCGGAATATTCTTCTTATCCCTTTTGAAATCCATGATACGGTACATGGTCTTGTTCCCGCTGCCCATGTAACGCATAGAACGCCTGCCCTGGGCGTTACGACCTGCAGTGCTCTTTTGCTTTTCAAGCAATGATTTCTCCGGCGTGCTGCTGGTAACTTCTGCGTATGCATTACCGATCCTCCACCGGGTGCCTGCTGTTGTTGGTTTGTATTTCCTTAGTGCCATTTTGATTCTTTTTCCTGCCCCTATCTCCGCCAGCCGGCGGATAAAAGGAGAAGATCATGTTTTACTAATCTCTGCATTTTGCGGTAGCAGATTTACCATTCATTAATTACTATTTTGGTGTTGCCTTACTCTCCGCCAGCCGGCGGATTGGGGGCGGTGTTTTAGATACTGTTGCCGTACAGGTCAATGGTTTCACCCTTGGCAACGGTTACGATCGCTTTCTTCTTAGAAGGCTTGCGGCCAACGATGAACCCCGCCTTGGTATACCTGGCTTTGGCCTTCGAAGGCACCACAATGGTATTCACCTCATCCACCTGAACGCCATAAAAACTTTCTACTGCCTTCTTGATCTCCAGCTTGTTGGCTTTTTTGTCCACGACAAAAGAGTAACGGTTCATTTTCTCAGCCTGTTTATTGGCTTTTTCAGATAAGATCGGCTTTATTAACACATCAGACAGTTTCATGTCTCTTAATTTTAATTTTAGTTTTTAATTCCCTTATGCTTCCACGCTTTCTTCTGTAAAGATCTTTGCAGCACCTTCCGTCAATATCAGCACGTTTGCATTGAGTATATCGTATGTATTCAGATCGCTTAACAGGGTACCGTTTGCCGTGGGCACATTGCGCAGGCTCAGGTACAGGTTATCGTTGTATTCTGCCAGCACAACCAATGTCTTTTTACCGGCGATGTTCAGGTTTTTCAGAATACCGGTGAAAGCAGCTGTTTTAGGTGCATCCATTTTCACATCTTCCAGTACCACGATCGCATTGTCCTTTGCTTTGTGAGCGAGGGCGCTCATCTTAGCCAGGTCCTTCACCTTGCGGTTCAGTTTGATATCGTAGCTGTGCGGCTTGGGCCCGAAGATGGTACCACCGCCTTTATACAACGGGTTACGCAGGTTACCTTTACGGGCACCACCGGTACCTTTCTGCTTGTGCAGTTTCTTGGAAGAGCCATGCACTTCCATACGGGTCTTCACCTTGTGCGTTCCCTGGCGCTGTGCTCCCTGGTATTGTTTAACAGCCAGGTAAATAGCATGGTCATTGGGTTCGATACCAAATATCTCTTCTGGTAATTCAACCGTTCTGCCGGTCTTTTTTCCTTCTGTATTTAAAACATCTACTTGCATTGTACTTATTTTTTGCCACCCTGAGCGGAGCCGAAGGGTTATTTTTGAATTAAAACAATAGAACCGTTGTGGCCCGGTACGGAGCCGCTGATCAATATGTAATTTTTCTCCGGGAAGATCTTCACCACTTTCAGGCCTTTCATGGTAACCCTGTCCTGCCCCATACGGCCGGCCATACGCATACCCTTGAATACACGGCTGGCATCGGATGAGTTACCGATAGAACCGGGGCCCTTTGACGGTCGTGCTGTCCGTGAGACTGCTCACCCACACCGCTGAATCCATGACGACGTACAACACCCTGGAATCCTTTTCCTTTGGTGGTTCCAACCACTTCAACCTGATCACCTTCGGTGAAAATGTCTACCGTGATGGTCTCGCCAACATTTTTGTCTGTTTCGCTATTGCGTATTTCTTTTACGAATCTTTTAGGAGAGGTTTGCGCTTTGGCAAAGTGATTGGTCTCAGATTTTGTGGAGTGTTTTTCCTTCTTATCACCAAATGCTATCTGGAGAGCATTGTAGCCGTCGGTCTCAACGGTCTTCTTTTGTGTAACCACGCATGGGCCGGCCTCAATAATAGTAACAGCGGTCTGCTTGCCACTTACATCGAAGATACTCGTCATGCCGATTTTCTTTCCAATAATACTTTTCATTGTATCTTATTTATATCCAGCGCTCTCGCCTGGGGCGAGAGATAGATGTTCATTATTTTTTTCTTTTTAAGAACTTGCTATCTGCTTTTCTCCGTCCCGGTAGTTACCGGGAGAGAAAGTTCATCAAGCTTTGATCTCAACATCCACACCACTTGGTAAGTCTAACTTACTCAATGCATCCACCGTACGGCTGCTGCTGGTGTAAATGTCTAATAAACGCTTATGCGTACACAGTTGGAACTGCTCACGGGCTTTCTTGTTAACGTGAGGCGAACGCAATACCGTAAAGATTTTCTTATGCGTTGGCAACGGAATGGGTCCTGTTACAACGGCGCCGGTGCTGCGTACAGTTTTAACGATCTTTTCGGCTGATTTATCAACCAGGTTGTGGTCGTAAGACTGTAATTTGATTCTGATTCTCTGTGACATATAAAAAGAACTTTTAAAATACCTTTTTTTAATTTGGAGTGCAAAGGTAGGGGTTGACAGGTAAACAGCAAAAGAAAGGGGAAAGTTTTTTTAAATAAACCACGGTCCCGGGGAGATCTGGGGCATTAAGGAAGGAAATTTGCCGGGCAGTAGCTATGTTTAGTCCCTTTTGCTCACATTGCCGCCACTGCTTTCGGACTTAGTGACAGAAGCGGCCCCGTGATAATTGACCGTTCCGCCACTGCTGGCATGGGCATCCAGTGTTACACTGGCATGCACCCGGGCCCCGGCCCCGCTGCTGACCTTTACTACGGTAATTTCACTTAAAAGGTCATACGACCTGATACTTGCTCCACTGGAAGCCTGGGCATGATAGGTACGGGTTTTACCATCCAGGTTAATCGTAGATCCGCTGCTGGCATCCGCCTCTATCTCGGGCGAATCCACGTCGGCATCAATGGTTCCTGAACTGGAGGCATTAAATGTCAACCTTTCGCTTGATTTAATCACATCCTGCACTTTAACCCGGGCAGATGCGGAAGTGCTGATCTTCGTTAAAGAGGGGGTGGTTATATATACCTTCATGTGAACATCATGGTAGTTATGAAGGTCCCTGGTCCTGATCTTCAGCGTATTTCCGGAAACAACTGTCTCTATATACCTCATGATATTATCATCGGCTTCCAGTTTTACTTCCGTGGCAGGCCCGATCCTCACTTCCACATCAAAGTCGCCCCCCACCGAAATGCCGGTAAAATCCCTCACCGAACGGTTTTCGGTAATGATATCCCCGCTCCCGGTGGTATAACTGCAGGAAGCCAGGCTGAAAACAACAATAAAAAGAAACAGGATCTGCTTCATGGCGTAAAAATTTATGTAAATATAATCATTCCGCAAAACCACCCTATCAATACAACAACAAAATCATCCCCGTAATTATTTACCTTCGCAGCCTATATGACTGAAAAGATTCTCATCCTTGATTTTGGTTCCCAATACACGCAACTCATTGCCCGTACGGTAAGAGAGCTGAATGTTTTTTGTGAGATCATCCCCTACAGCAAAGATATCCTGTACGAACCCGGGTTAAAGGGCATCATCCTCGGCGGCTCCCCTTTCTCTGTAAATGAAGAAAATGCCCCGGTGGTCGATGTAAGGTCCATGACTGAAAAAGTTCCGGTATTGGGCATTTGCTACGGGGCCCAGCTTACTGCAAAACTGTATGGCGGCCGGGTTGAGAAAAGCGATAAACGTGAATACGGCCGTGCCATTTTCAGTAAAGTAAAAGAAGATACCCTGCTGCAGAATATTTCCCCTGCTTCACAGGTTTGGATGAGCCACAGCGATACCATTAAAGTATTACCGGAAGGATGTGAAATGCTGGGCACTACAGAAAGCATTCCCGTGGCCGCATTCCGCCAAAAAAATAACGGGACCTTCCCGCTCTATGGCCTGCAGTTCCATCCCGAAGTATACCATTCCACGGAAGGCAAGACCATCCTGAAGAATTTTCTGGTGAACGTCTGCCAGTGCAGCCAGGACTGGACACCGGCACATTTTATAACGGAGACGGTAGAAAAATTAAAGGCGCAGATCGGGTATAAAAAAGTGATCATGGGGCTTAGTGGCGGGGTAGACAGTACCGTTGCCGCCACCCTGATCCAGAAAGCCATTGGCGACAACCTGTACGGCATTTTTGTGGACAACGGCGTTTTACGCAAAAACGAGTTTGAAGATGTATTGAACATTTACAATAAACTGGGTCTGCATGTTATCGGCGTGGATGCAAAAAAGCATTTTTACAAAAAGCTGGAAGGCAAAACAGACCCGGAAGAAAAACGCAAAGCAATCGGCGGGGCGTTCATAGAGATATTCGACCAGGAAGCACACAAAATTGAAGGGGTTGAACTTTTAGGCCAGGGCACCATTTACCCGGATGTGATCGAATCCCTGTCTGTACACGGACCATCGGCAACCATTAAATCGCATCACAATGTTGGCGGATTGCCCGACAGCATGAAACTGGGATTGGTGGAACCCCTTCGTTCCCTGTTCAAGGATGAGGTAAGAAAAGTGGGGCTGGAACTGGGGATACCACATGAAATGCTCTTCCGTCATCCTTTCCCGGGACCGGGCCTTGGCATACGGATATTGGGAGAAATTACAGAAGAAAGGGTACGGTTATTGCAGGAAGCAGATGCTATTTACATCAATGGCCTGAAGAAACATGATTTATATGCATCGGTCTGGCAGGCAGGCACCATTTTACTGCCTGTTAAAAGTGTTGGGGTGATGGGTGACGAGCGGACCTATGAATTCACGGTTGCATTAAGGGCCGTAACATCGGTAGATGGCATGACAGCAGACTGGGCACATTTGCCCTATGATTTCTTAGCCGGCATATCCAATGAAATAATAAACAACGTAAAGGGAATAAACCGGGTAGTGTATGACATCAGCAGCAAGCCCCCTGCAACAATTGAGTGGGAGTAGATAATGAAGCACCTGCCGGCAGGCAGGTTAAAAATGAAGCATTAAAAATGAAGAAGAGATTCTTAACAGCTGGGTTATTTTTCATCGCGTTTTTTGATTTTACCAGCGCCCGTGCACAGGTTGATTCCCTGAAAAAATCGACTTTGAAGATCGGCATCTTTGCCCCGCTTTATCTTGACTCTGTATTCAGCAACAATACATTCCGGTATAAACAAAACTTACCCAGGTTCATCATGCCCGCCGTGGATTTTGTAAGAGGTGCACAACTGGCGCTGGATAGCCTGCAGGCAGGCGATGATTATATGGAGGCGAGCATTTACGATACAAAATCATACACGCAACCCGTTTCCTGGCTTATCCAGAATAAAAAACTGGACAGCCTGCAGCTTATCATAGGCAGCGTGAAGGACGCCGAATATTTTCAACTGGCCGGGTTTGCACTTCAAAAGAACATCCCGTTCATCTCGGCCACCTATCCCAATGATGCAGGGATAACCCGGAACCCCTTCCTGGTCATCGTGAACTCCACCCTGCGGTCGCATTGTGAAGCCATCTTCAGTTATATCCTGCAGAAACATGGTACCGACAGGATATACCTCTGCCGCCGGAAAGGGGTACAGGAAGACATGGTGGCATCTTATTTCAAACAAATAAATGAACAGGATGGTAAACCGTTGCTGCCCATCGAAACGCTTTATTTTGAAAATAACCCGACTGCTGCTTTCCTTAAATCAAAACTCGACAGCAACCAGAACAGTATCCTGATCGGCGCCAGCCTGGATGAGACATTTGCGGGAAATATATCAAAGGCCTGCTTTGAACTTCATAGAACCTATCCCCTGACACTCATTGGTATGCCAACCTGGGATGGCTTTGCCGCACTGGGCAGGAAGAATGAGCTGGTTGACTTCCCGGTCTATTACACGACCCCTTATTTCAATAATAAAACAGACGACTACAGCAAATGGGTCACGGAAAGCTACCGGAAAAAATATAAGACCTACCCCGGAGACATGGTGTTCAAAGGATTTGAAACGGTATATTTATTTACAAGGTTGCTGGCAAAGCACGGAGACAACTTTATGAATAATGTCAACGATAAGAATTTTAAAGTGATAAGCGATTATAACTTCCGGCCGGTGATGCTGAAAAAAGAAAATACGGTGCCCGATTATTTTGAGAACAAGCACCTCTACATCATTAAACTGGTGAACGGGGCCGCTACCAAAGCCTGGCAATAAAAAAAACCGGAACAATGTTCCGGTTTTTTATTCATTTATTTTACAAGATGTTTCCGTTGTATTGTATACAGTATGATAAACAGTACAGGAAAGATCATGAAGTAGGCAAAAATGGTTTTAAAGAACACCGGCAGGAAGATAATGGTACCTATCCAGGGAAGTATTTCACCAATGAGCCACAGTGTATAGCCCTCCTTTTTCAGTTTACGCATTTGTAAAGCACCGTACACACATAGCAAGACACCCACCAGGCCAAATATGAAAAGGGGTATTTTGTTATCAAGGGCCTTTACCATCATATCATGAACATCGGGACCTGCAAGCTTTTTGGCCCAGGCGGGAGCCTCAGCAAGTTTTTCCTGGTTCTTTTCAAATTCATCCAGGGCCTTTCTCCCGGAAATGAAATTTGATACGGTATTGTATAACTCCCAGGCAGATCCTATAAACGTTAAAATGGTCAGTACATTTAAACCGGATGGCAGTTTTTTGGGTTCTTCAGCAATCAGAACATCGGTAGTGTTTTCCTGGTTCATAGTTTTTTTCTTTACAAGATAATATGTTTGTTTCTTAAATCAAAACAGCCCATGTTAAGCATGTGAACATCCGTCAAAATTATGCCCGCCGCTTCCGCAGTTTCAGGTAGTCGATAAAGTAAACGATCTTTACCGTGATCTCGTTGCTGTGCGGATTATCGATCACCTTGCCAAAGTTCTTTATGTAGGTGCTGTTGGCATAGGCATCGATCATCACATTGCTGCCCAACGCATTTTTCCAGGCAATGGTGAGGCGGCTCCCCGGTAAAAAATCCCAGGTGTAGAACATATCCACATTGAACGTGTTGAAGTTCAGGTTCTGGTTTGGTATGAAGGCAACTTCATCCCAGTAACCATCCGGTTTCAGGTTGTAAAAATTGGTGTTGCTGAGTAAGGACCAGTAGTGACGCATGCGGATGTTCACGTTCATTCTTGAAGTGAAATTATACTGGCCGCTTAAAACAGCCGTATTGGTCTTTACATTACGCCTGGCGATCACGGGCGACCCGTCGGGATTGGTGATGAATGACCAGCCCCAGTTGCCCCTGTCCCGCAGGATATTCATACTGGCGCTGAACTGCAGCTTGTCGCTGAGGCGGTACCTCAAACCCAGGTTGCTTGCCCAATAAGGATCCTTCGGCAACGGAGATTCTGCCCCGCCGATCTCCCAGCTGAAAAAAAGTTTTTTCCGGCTGTCCGAACTTCCGGCAATACCAAGATAATAATAAGGCGTCCGCCTGAGAAAATACCCGGTGTAAACATTCGAATGAACAAAATAATCCTTGTTCCAGGCCGGGCTGCTTTGAAAAGAAAAGGACAGGTCCCAGAAATTCCTGAACAGGAAAAAAGCCCTTGCATTCACCTGGAAACTTGCCCATTCAAAAGGTTTATACAGGTACACATTATTGAAACTAACCCGGTAGGAATGATTGAGAAAATACCGGGTGGGCCTGATGATGTTGTAACTTATATTTCCGTTGTACTCAAATGAATTGTTGTTTTGAATGAACCCCAGGTCGTTGGGATCGTATTGGTCACTTTCCACGGCCACATTGGCCCGGTACTGGATCACACCGCTTACTTTTCCAAACCCGGCCACCGAGGTGAACCCGTTCTTATTGCCTTGCTTTCCCCATATGGTACTGTACCTGTTTGTAAGGGAGAAATTATAGTTGTTATGCCTGTCAAACAATGAAATATCCAGGCTGCTTACATTGGCATTGCGGCTGTTGCCCCTGCGCAACACATTGGTATTGGTGAAACTTACCGATGACCGGTGCTTCAGGGCCTGGTCAAACACGATTATATTATAGTTGGTAAGCGGTTCGGTTAAAATACTTGAATCCTTCCCGGTATTCACGTTCTGTATCTTCGCATACATGGGTGCAGATACGGCATTGAATATTCCGATACCCAGGTTCCTTTTTGTACGGCCGGAAATTTTGGTGGCATTGTACAATCTTGTTATACCCGGGTTTTTAACGATGCGGTAATCGGGATTATCCCCGTATTCACTTAAAACGTATGATGCAAGCCCGGGTGCATTCCCGATCCGGCGTGAATAGAAGAGCCCGGCTTTATTAAAAAGCTCTGTTCCTTCCGTAAAGAAAGGCCGGTAATCATCAAACTTTACCTGGAAGGGAGAAAGGTTGAGAAATACATTATCACTTTGTACCTGGGCAAAATCCGGTATCAGGGTCATGTCGAGAGTAAACCCTTCATTGATGCCGTATTTAACATCCATTCCCCCGCTTTTGAGGAACTCGGTCACATCCCCCTTGCCGGTGGGTGATACCCGGAATCCCCCGGACAGGTAAGGCAGGAAGGATAAACGGACCGGTGGCTTTATATTACTTAAGCCCTTCCAGATGCCCCACTGGTTCAGTTCACCGCTGATGTTGGGATTGATAGGGCTCCAGATGCTGTTCTCATTCTCTGAACGGGTGAAACGGCCGAAATTCAGTCCCCAATCCTGGATCTCTTTATTTGAAAATCGGATAGCGCTTAATGGTATCCGGATCTCTGCCACCCACCCATCCGCTTTTATATTTATCTTACTTTCCCAGACAGCATCCCAGCTGGCGTCGGTAACCACTCCCCCGTTATTACTACCACTTTGAGATTGTTTGGCATCGCCCTGGACATTTGCGGCCGTTACCCGGAAGATAAATGCATTCTGATGATCAAGATAGGTATCGAAACCAACGGCAAAAATGTCTACGTCCTGCCGGTCGATCACATCCCGGGCAGTAAGCTGTTTACGAATGGTTGCCGGGTCCTGGTACATATATGCACAAACATAAATGGCCGTGTTGTCGTAAGCGATCCTTACATCGGTCTTATGGGTGGAAGGCCTGCCGAAGACGGGCTGGGAAGTGATGAAGTCACCGGTCTTTTCCATGGACCGCCATGCATCGTCATCCAGGTACCCGTCAATTTTAACCGGCTTGCTTATCTTGATGGCGGGAATACTCCTTACCTGGCCATGCGTGACAGAGACGAATAGATAAAGTCCGGCAGTTAAAATGAGGCGTATAACCATTTGAATATCCGTCAAAGATAATTTAATCCATATTAAGAGGCCAGTTATGGATTGTTTGCAGACAGATTACTACTTGCTATAGACGCCGGCGTTTCATTTCTTTTTTTATCAGGCTCAATTCCCGGCCGGTTTGTCCCGAAACGGAACTGTTTTCCTGGGCACGCCGCATCAGGTATGGTATCACGTCCTTGATGGGACCAAAAGGCAGGTACTTGCTTACCGAGCAACCGGACCTGGCCAGGTTGAAAGTGATGTTATCACTCATCCCATAAAGCTGGGAGAAATGAACATGCCGGTGGTTGTGGGGCAATCCTTTTTTATCGAGCAGTTGGGTGGTATATAAATTACTCTGTTCATTATGGGAAGCAACGATGAGTGCAATTTTGTCAAGATGCTCCACACAATACTCCACGGCAGCATTGTAATCCCGGTCGCAGGCTTCTTTATCCGGTTGTATGGGCGACTGGTAATTCATAGCTGCTGCCCGGGCCCTTTCTTTTTCCATATAGGCACCTCGTACCAGCTTGGCTCCCAGGACAAAATCCCTTTCTACCGCCGCTGCATGGCTATCCCGTAAGAACTGAAGCCTGTCGTGCCGGTATAATTGAAGCGTGTTATAAACCACCGCTTTTTCCCTGTTGAATATATCCATCATCAAAATGGTGAGGGCGTCCACGGGATCCTGTATCCAGGTTTCTTCTGCATCAATCAAAACACCCACATTTTTCTTATTCCCCTCTTCACATACCTGCTGCGTACGCAGCCTTACCCGGTGCCATTCATCTCTTTCCTCCGGGGATAAAGCGCTTACCGCGTTGAGGTACCTTTTTATCAGGCTGCCGGGAAGGCTGCTCATGATGCCGTGCAGTTTTTCCAACAGTGCAAACCGTGCAAAGCCCGTTACCTTAACGCTCATAAAAGGAATATTGGGCTGCGTGGAAGCATACGCGATCACCTTTTTAAACTCATCCCGTGCGTGTTCAAAATTCGCTTCCCCTTCTTTACCTTCCACACCATAATCCAATATTACCTCCACCTTGTATTTTTCCAGTTTATTTACAACCCGGGCTGTTTCTTCCAGGGTTTCTCCGCCAACAAATTGCTGGAAGATCGTTTTCCGTATCACCGTTTTTGTAAGCGGTATTTGCCATTTAATGGCAACGGGCGTGATCTTCAGCCCTGCTTTTACCAGCCAGGGCTTACCCATCATCCCAAAAAGAAAGTGGGCTTTTTTTAATTCACCGTCTGATTTTGCGGCAAAGGCACATTCTGTATTATCGAAAAAAACCGGAGCTGGATCATTCATATATAGCAATTCAATGACCGAAATTCGAAAAACGAAGACGAACTGCCAAATAATTAAGCATAATTGATATCATATTTTTTGCTGCCGGAAATTGGTAAAGAGCAAAACATCCAATGACCGCCATCCCGGGTGATCGCAAAGCCATCCTTTCGTTCGGGTTCCGTCACCGGAAATAAATCCGCTTATCTTTGCAAAAAAAAATCTGCCATGGATAAAAAAGCAGTTGAATCGCTGGTGGTGATGACCGAGCTGGTGTTGCCGAATGATACAAATACTTTTGGGAACCTGATGGGCGGACGGCTCATGTACTGGATGGATATTGCTGCTGCCCTGGCGGCCATGAAGCACTGCGGCGCTCCCGTAGTTACGGCTTCGGTGGATAACATTTCTTTTGAAAGCCCTATAAAACTCGGGAACGTTGTACACATAGAAGCAAAGCTGACCCGTGCTTTCAACAGCAGCATGGAAGTGCATTTAAATGTGTGGGGCGAGGATGCGATACAACAATACCGCTACAAAAGCAACCAGGCCTATTACACATTTGTTTCGCTTGACCCCAACGGGAAACCGAGAAAGGTGAACCAGGTGGTACCCGAAACAGAGGAGGAAAAGAAATTATTTGATGGTGCATTACGAAGAAGACAGTTGCGCCTGATACTTGGCGGAAAGATGAAACCGCAGGAAGCCGCCGAACTGAAAGCGTTGTTTGTAAAAGACTGATCAGCTCCGGTCACTTAGTCCGGTTGTTCTTTTCCGGGCATGAACTTTTTACTTTGTTCAATGGCATCCATGATGTCTTCCAGTATCTTTTCCGTTGAATCCTCAAAATCGATCTGCAAGGGATCCTTAAATGTTACAGAAAGCCTGGTTCCTTTCTTAATGAGCTTCAGCCCTTTTTTATCGAATGCAGTACTGAATCCGTCAATGACCACAGGAACTACGACCGGTCTTTGATGTTTGATGATAAAGGCTGTTCCCTTGCGGCCCGGCACAAACGGCGTGGTGGTGCCCTGCGGGAAAGTGATGACCCAGTTCTTATCCAGTGCCCGGGAGATCTTCCGGGTATCGCTGGGGTCAAGGCCCTTGCGCACTTCCTTTGCATCGGTGACCCAGACACGTTTTACCATAATGGATCCGGCCAATGCAAACAGTTTGCTGAGCAGGTTCTTCTTCATGGTTTCTTCTGCCGACACAAACTGGATACGGGTATATGGCCAGAGTAAGTAATAGGGAATGCCCAGTTTTCTTTTTTTACCCCAGCTTACGGCGCAAAAAATGTGTAAGAAACAGATCACTTCCGCAAAATAGGTTTGATGGTTGCTTACAAAAAGCACATTCTTTTTAGGAAGCTGCTGCAGTTTCTCCATCCCGTTCACCTGGAGTTTGTTCAGCACATTCAGTCCCGGGTAAGAAAGACTGCCGACAACCGTATAGATGATTTTTTTTACAAAAGCCGATTCTTTGATCCTGGTAAGCCACGTACTCATTGCATTTCTTTTCTTAAGCAAATTAGTTCATGCAATTTATATAATCTGCATTGCACATCATAATCAATTTAAAGAACGGTTAACATTTTTATGCTGCAAAGGTTGGGCACGGGTTAGGTATATTTGCAGCCATGAAACAGGATACGGTTATTTTCGACATGGATGGTTTGCTTATTGACTCTGAACCACTGTGGAAAGAAGCAGCTGAAGAGTTGTTTGCAACCTATGGCATTGAATTATCGGATAAACAATATGCAACGACCACCGGTTTACGCACCAGGGAGTTTTTAAATTTCTGGTTCCGCCATTTTAAACTTCCTGCCAAACAAACGGAGGACGCCGAAAAGATCGTTGTAAGCCGGGTTACCGAACTGGTAAAGCAAAAAGGGCAACCCATGCCGGGCGTACCGTACATTTTTGAGTTCTTCAAAGAGCGGGGCTTTACGATCGGCCTGGCCACTTCATCATCCCCGGTTCTTATTGAAGTGGTAACCGGGATACTGGGCATTGATGCTGACCTGGGAGCGGTATCATCTGCCGATGAGCTTTCATACGGAAAGCCCCACCCCGAGGTTTACCTGAATTGTGCCAAAAAACTTTCGGCCCTGCCCTGGCAGTGCATCTGCTTTGAGGATTCATTCAACGGGATGATCGCCGCAAAAGCGGCCGGGATGAAATGTGTGGTTATTCCCGCTCCACCGGAAAATGACAGGCCGGTATGGGCCGCAGCAGATCTTAAACTGATGTCGCTCAATGATTTCACTGAATCATCATTAATGGATCTCGGCCATTGAATTCAACTGTACAGGCTCTAAAAGACAACCCGTTGCCGGGAAAACAATCCCGATCCATTAAAACCGGGTGGCTATATAAAAAAAGTATATTTGGCTGAGTTATTTTTAAACAGAAAACCATACATTTGACTTCCGTTCTAAAATTATTTAAAACTTAATAAACCAAACACGATGAAAAAATTACTACTTGCGTCCATTATCATGATTGGATTCGGCACCGTTGCCAGCGCACAATCTTCTGAAGCAATGCAGGCAAAAAAGGCGGCTGCAAAAAAAGAGGCCAACCAGCCGGTTATAAGCAATGCAGACGGCGAAGTGGCAAAGGTAAAAGCTACTGAAACTCCAAAAACAGACGCAGAACTTTCTGCAAAAGAACCAGAAGTGAAAAAAGTTGCTGCCCCTCAAAAAGCAGCCAAACCTGCAGCTAAAAAAACAAAGCAAAACTGATAGTTTACATTGGTCCTTGCAGGATCCTTATCTAAAAATTTAAGCACATGAAAAATGCCCCGTATCGGGGCATTTTTCTTTGAATAGCAATTGATGCCTGCAATGTTCTTCCTTCTCTAATTTCCAGGTCAATCCCTTATTGGATGAATATTCCAGGTCAAAAAAGTGCTCCGGGCCACCCGGGGAATCATGACTTAAAAAAAAGGGGGGGAAATTAGCTAATTTAAAGTTAAAGTTATTACCTTTAAGCATCTTTCAACTAGCTGCAGTTACCGGTATACCTGTCCGGTATATGTGGCTAGTCATTTTCACCAAACTAAAACATTTATTATGCACAAAAAAACTACTTTAAGAGACCTTAAAGTGTTGTTGCTCAAAACAGTCCTTCCGGTTCTTGTTTTGATCACTTCATTTTATGTCACGAGTGCACAGGATGTTGTACCTCCGGCCAAGAAAGATGGCAGGAAAGCACAATCTACTGTTGTCACGCCAACTCCCAGGCTGGCCAAACATCTGGCCGGCGCCACGGGAAGCCAGTTGCAGGCTGTTGAAGCAACGCCAACGGATGTGCCTGCCCTCAACAGGCAGTATGCCGAAAAAATTGCTGCCGTTAAGCAAATTCAGGGCGAAGGCATCCTGAACACACCTCCTACCGTACCTACATCAAACATCGTGAACGATGTTTGTGTGTTCACAGGTGCACTGGTGGCAGGCGACCCACAGATGAATAACGGCCGTCCATTCCGGAGCGGTGTTGCATCTACCTGTGCTGCGCCAACAGCCTGCGGTACTCCTTTTGCAGGTTCGGGCTTCTTCTACGACACCTACACCATGCAGAACCTTACCTGTGCACCCCAGTGTGTAACGGTAGTTTATGGTGTAGCTGCAGGACAGACCGGTGACGTTTTTGTAAGCGCCTATCTTGGCAGCTTCAGTCCCACAGCGCTTTGCACCAACCGCATCGCTGATGGCGGATCAAGTTCGGTAACTGCAGGAACTACCGTAACATTTTCTTTCAACCTTGCTCCCAATGCAACGGTGATCCTTGTTGCAAATATTGCTTTTGCAGCTCCCTGTACCGGTTATACCATGACCGTTACCGGGCTTACCTGTACGCCTCCGCCGGCTTGCGTTCCTATCGGGCCATCTGTGCTGAGCCAGGTTCTCGGACCCTCTGTTCCATCACAGGTATTTAACCAGACATTTAATACCGTAGTTCCTTTGCCTGCTGGCTGGGCTTCTCAAAATCTCAGCCTTCCGGTTGGACCAACAGGTTGGTTCCAGGGTAATACCGGTGTATTCCCAGGCAACACACCTCCCGGTTACATCGCAGCAAACTTCAACAACACTTCTGCTTTAGCTACAATCAGTAACTGGTTGTTTGCACCAGCTGTTACATTGAAGAACGGTGATACCCTTTCATTCTATACCCGTACCACAAACGGTACATTCCCCGACAGGTTACAGGTAAGAATGAATACAACGAACCAGGGTGTTAACGTGGGTGCAAACAATACCAGTGTTGGAGATTATACCACATTGTTATTGGATATCAACCCAACATACACTTCTACCGGGTATCCAACTTCCTGGACAAAATTCACGATTCCTTTATCAGGTTTACCTGCAGGAGGCGTGGCCGGTCGTATTGCCTTCCGCTATTTTGTTGAAGGCGGTGGCCCTCCAGGAGCAAACTCGGATTATATCGGTATTGATGACGTTGTTTATACAACCACTTTACCGGGTGCTCCTCCAACAACCTGTACAGGTTCCACTACCAACTTAACAGTTGATATACAGGGCGGCATTCCGGGTGATACCTATAACCTGGTGCTCAATGCAGCCCCGGGTGGTAACTTAAACGTGAACAACTATACCAGTGGTAATTACATACCGGTTACACCGTTAGTGAATACCACATACACATTGGTTTCCGTAACCAGCGCATCTAACCCTTGCTGCGTAGGTACAGGTAACAGTGGTACAGTTAACATCACCGTTTTACCAGCCACGATCACACCGATAGCAATTACGGCCAGCCCGAGTGGTCCGCTTTGCGCCGGTGATCCTACTTTGTTAACAGTAACGGGTGCTTCCGGAGCGCAAACATTCAGCAACCTTGCACCGATCCTGGTGCCTGGAACCGGAACAAGCGGTCCTGGTGCTCCATATCCTGCAACTATTGCAGTATCTGGTCTGCCCGTAGCCGGTGTAACGGTTTCTTCGGTTAAGCTGAATAACATGAACCACACCTGGACATCTGACCTTGACATTGTATTACAATCTCCATCAGGTCAGAATGTGATCCTGTTATCAGATCATGGTGGCAGCAATAACCTGTCTAATACCACCATTACTTTCAGTAATGCAGCGGCAACTACGGTTCCGAATGTACTGAATATACCAAGTGGTACTTACAGGCCTACTAACACAGCTGGCCCTGATACATGGCCGGCCCCAGGTCCTGGACCGATCACACAGATAAACCCGAACCTGGCTACCTTTACAGGAGACATGAATGGTACATGGAGATTATTCACCAACGATCAGGTTGGCGGTGATCTTGGAAATATCAATGGTGGTTATGAAATAAACTTCCAGATACCTCCATCACCTCCACCAGTTGGATGGACCTTCTTATGGGCTCCTGCTGCAGGGTTGAGTTCAACAACAACAAACCCGGTTGCTGCTTCTCCATCATCTACAGGACTTATACCGTAATTGGTACTGCTCCGGGTGGTTGCCAGACTTCAGCAGCGATCACCATCCAGGTTTACCAATTACCTGCGGTTACTAGCCAGCCAAGCAATGTTACCGCTTGTGCCGGAACCAGTGTAACATTCACAGTTGGTGGTACTGGCCAGGGTATAACATACCAGTGGCAGGTAAGCACAAACGGTGGTGGTACTTATACCAACCTTGCTAATGGTACTCCTTATTCAGGTGTTAATACTGCAACGCTTACAGTTAACCCTGTATCAGCTGCAATGACCGGTTACCGCTACCGTTGCGTGATCAGTGGTACCTGTCCTCCTGCTGCTAATTCGGTAGGTGCAATACTTACTGTAAATGCACTGCCGGTTGTTACCATTGCACAAACTACTCCAACTTGTGGTGGTGTTGCCGGTATCAACGGTACAGCATTAACTGCAAGTGGTGCCACTACATATGTGTGGACACCGAATGGAACAGGTTCGGGTTTATATACCAATACCACTGCGACAACGGTTTACACAGGTACCAACCTGGCAACCGTTTATGCAGCTCCAACCACCAACACCATCTACACCGTTACCGGTACGGATGGAACAACGGGTTGCTCTAATACAGCAACAGTAGGAGTGGTATTTACACCGCCTCCACCGATCATCACACCGGCCTCTGTTACGATGTGCCTGGGTGATCCTGCCGTTAAACTGAAGAGCTCCTCACAGGTTGCTTCTTCCGTGCAGTTCTGTTCAGGTGCGATCAGTGTTCCGATTCCGGAAGGCAATTTCCCGAACCCGCCTGCTGGTGCAGCCACTTCAAACATCACTGCTTCCGGTATTCCGGCCAATGCTGTGATCACTGCCATTGGCGCAACCATCAACATCGACCACCCTTATGTTGGTGACGTGATCATCGTGTTAAGATCTCCAAACGGACAGATCTATAACCTGGATGCATTATTAAATGCAACCAATAATGCTGGTGCTAATTTTACGAACACCAAGATAATGTCTAACGGTGTGACCAGGCTTAACAACGGTACTGCTCCATGGACAGGTACTTTCAGGGCCGACGCCGTGGGCGCAACCTTTGTTGCCTTTGGTTTCACCCTTCAGGGTGGTCCTACCGGTTATGCACCTACTACACAAACCATTGGTCCTTTGGCTCCGACAGGCGCTGCGGCTAATGGTCAGTGGACAATCGCCATGTATGATGCTGGTGCTCCTGACTTGGGAACACTCACTTCATGGTGCCTGAACATTGAATATTATGTTGGTGCAGTGGTTAACCCAACCATCTGGACCCCAGCAGCCGGTTTATTCTCGGATGCAAATGCAACCGTACCTTACGTAGCTGGTACGCCGGTGGATTCTGTTTGGGTAAGGCCAACACCTTCTGGTGTTTACAATTACCAGGCAACTGTAAGTAGTTCTGGTTTCGATGCATTCCAGACATTCAGTAACCCGGCTCCGATCACCATACCTTCTTCAGGTACCGGTACTCCTTACCCATCCAACATTGTGGTAAGCGGTTTACCAGGATCCGGAGTCAGTGTTGAGAGTGTTGTTTTAAGAGGATTAAGCCATACCTGGAGCAATGACATAGATGTATTGCTGCAATCACCAACCGGACAAAATGTAATATTAATGTCAGACGTTGGTGGTACCGGAGGAATCAATAATGCTACGTATACTTTCCGTGATAATGGAGCAGCGATGGCAACAGGTGCAGCAAACGGCACAGGTACCTATCGTCCAACCAACTTTGCTGATGGTAGTGGTGGCGACACCTGGCCAACTCCTGGTCCGGGTGCATTCACACAAGCCAACCCGGCCCTGGCATTGTTTGGTAACACAGCCAACGCAAACGGTACCTGGAGATTAATGGTAGTTGATGACGTAGGCGGTGACCAGGGTCAGATAGCCAATGGATGGAGTATCGAGTTCAAATACCCGACTCCGGGTTGTACATCTGCTCCAAGAAATGTTACCGTAACGGTTAACCAGCCAACCACTATCACTACACAGCCGGTTAGTCAAACCGTTTGTACCGATAAGGTGGCAACCTTTACCGTTGCGGCTGGAGGTTCCGGTCCATTTGCCTACAGGTGGCAGGTAAGCACCGATGTGGGTAATACATGGACTAACATTTCCAATGGAGGTGTTTATGCCGGTGCTACTTCAGCATCCCTTGTTATCACGGCTCCGCCGGTGAGCATGAGCGGTTATTTCTACCGTTGTGTTGTAACCGGTGCTGCACCTTGTGCAAGTGTTACATCCTTCCAGGTTATCTTAACGGTTAATCCGTTGCCAACGATCGTGATCTCGGCAGCGCCTTATACCCGGTTATTCCCTGGATTGACAACAACCCTTACTTCTACAGTTTCTCCGGTTGCTGCACAGACATATACATGGCTGCGCAATGGTGTAGCCGTTGCCGGTGCCAATACCGGTATACTGAACGTAGATGTTGACGGTCAGGGTCTTTACACATTAAGGGTTATGGATGTGAACGGATGTACCAACACTTCTAATTCAGTTGCTATACTGGATTCTGCAAGCGGAAAGTGCTTCATCTATCCGAATCCAACAAGTGGTCAGTTCCAGGTCAGGTACTACAGCGTTGCAAACAACGTATTACCAAGGTCTGTTACGGTTTACAATGCGAATGGCGACAGGGTACTTACCCAGTTCTATACCATTGGAAGGCCATACGACAGAATGGATGTTGACCTGAGAAAGAGTGGAAAAGGACTTTACTGGGTTGAAGTGGGTGACATGAATGGCAACCGCTTGACCATGTGTAGAGTAGTAGTTCAATAAAACTAACTAACACTTAGTTATACAGTCCCCCGGAGTATTCCGGGGGACTTTTTTTATATTGCCTTATAATATTATAATACATGCAACAACTGCTGTTACTGCACGGGGCCATTGGATCGATGGATCAATTTCATGATCTCCGTGAAGAACTGAAAGAACAGTACACCGTACACAGCATGAATTTTTGCGGGCACGGTGGAAGGGCTTTACCCGACGAAAATTTTTCTATCCGCATGTTTGCCGACGAGGTGCTTGATCATCTGGTTAAAAAGAATATCGATACCATAAATATTTTCGGCTACAGTATGGGAGGTTATGTCGGTATGTACCTTGCAAAATATCATCCCAGCAGAATAAATAAACTGATAACCCTTGCCACAAAATTTCATTGGGACGAAGCGACTGCAGAAAGGGAAACCAAAATGCTTGACCCGGAAAAGATTAAGGAAAAACTGCCCTCCTTTGCTGAAACATTGAAAACAAGACACCAGCCCCAGGATTGGAAACAGCTATTAAATAAAACGGCTCAACTGCTTACTGAAATGGGACTAAACAACCCATTGAAACTTTCCGGCTATGGTTCCATTGAGACCCCTGTTAAGCTCATGCTTGGCGACCGGGATAAGATGGTTAGCCCCGAAGAAACAAGGCAGGTTTTTAATACCCTGCCCAATGCCCAATTATGCATAATTCCGGGTACTCCACACCCAATTGAATTGGTTAATACTTCCAGGTTGGTTTGGGAGATCAGGGATTTTGTGAATTAACCGCTTAATATTGAAAGAATTGGGTTTTTCGCTTTGCCAGGCCTCAAAAAGAGCCGGTTTTATCCCTGAAATCAGGCATTTTTTGCCTACCTTCGCCCTCCCGTTTTAAAAACCACGGGTTTTTTATGTCATTCAATATTATTAAACAATTAAACGCAGATGCACAGGAAGGTTCTGTTGGTGAAGCCACAGAAACTGCTGCGAAAACAAATTTGCCTGTAGAAACTCTTGCCACGGCCCACGATGATTTTGACTGGAGCGTTGACAAAAGAAATGTGACCAGCTATACTGCCGATGAAAAAGCAAAGTATGACAATGTTTACGACAACACATTCAAACAGATCAATGATGGCGAAATGATCATGGCTACCATTGAATCCCTGACCAAAACGGATGCGGTTGTTAACATCGGATTTAAAAGCGATGGTCTTATCTCTCTGAACGAGTTCAGGGATATTCCCGGCGGTATCAAAGTAGGCGATGTAGTGGAAGTGATGGTTGTGGAAAAAGAAGACAGGGATGGTAATCTTAATTTAAGCCGTAAGTCGGCCCGTACCACCCGTGCCTGGGAGAGGATCGTGGAAGTGCATAAGACAGGTGAAATTGTTACCGGCCTGGTTACCAGCAAAACAAAAGGTGGTCTGATCGTGGATGTATTTGGCATGGAAACCTTCCTGCCGGGTTCCCAGATCGACGTTAAACCGGTTACGGATTATGACCAGTTTGTTGGCAAAACAATGGAATTTAAAGTGGTGAAGATCAATGAAGCCATTAAGAATGCGGTAGTATCTCACAAAGCACTTATTGAAAGTGATATTGAAGCTCAACGGGCAGAGATCATGGGTAAACTGGAAAAAGGCCAGGTATTGGAAGGAACGATCAAAAACATTACAGACTTTGGTGCATTCCTTGACCTGGGCGGATTAGACGGTTTACTGTACATCACCGATATTTCATGGGGACGTATCAACCACCCAAGCGAAGTACTGAAGATGGACCAGAAGCTGAACGTGGTGGTACTGGATTTTGATGATGATAAAAAACGTATCAGCCTTGGCCTGAAACAATTGACCCCGCATCCGTGGGATACCCTTACAGAAAACCTGAAAGAAGGTGAGATCGTGAAAGGTAAAGTAGTAAACATTGAAGACTACGGTGCATTCCTTGAGATCATGCCGGGCGTTGAAGGACTGGTTCACGTAAGTGAGATCACCTGGGCCAACACCCCGATCAACGCAAAGGAATTCTTTAAGCTGGGCGATGAATACGAAGCCAAAGTTGTTACCCTTGATAAGGAAACCCGGAAGATGAGCCTTTCCATCAAACAAATGACACAGGATCCCTGGAGCAATATTGAAGTTTCTTTCCCGGAAGGAAGCAAACATACAGGTGTTGTTAAGAATATTACCCCCTACGGCGTATTCGTTGAATTAACCACCGGCATTGGCGGTATGATCCACATCAGCGACCTGAGCTGGCTGAAACGTTTCAACAATCCCAACGAGTACACAAAAGTGGGCAACCAGATAGAAGTGGTGATCATGAACATTGATAAAGATAACCGCAAACTGCAGCTGGGCCACAAGCAGATCGAAGAAGACCCCTGGAATACCCTGGAGTCAACTTTCCCGGTAGGAAGTATCCATGAGGGTACGGTTATCCGGAAAGACGATAAAGGCGCCATTGTTCAATTGCCTTACGGACTGGAAGGTTTTGCCCCTGCCCGCCACCTGATGAAGGAAGACGGTAAGACCATTGTTGCCGATGAAATTGCAAAATTCATGGTCATTGAATTTGACCGCAACGACAAGCGCATCGTTTTAAGCCACACCCGTTTGTGGGAACAGGTAATTGAAGAAGAAAAACAGGCGGTGATGAAAGAAAAGAAAGCGGAAGCCGAGGTAACAAAGAAAGCGGTTAAGACCCTGCAAAGCAAAGTGGAGAAATCAACTTTAGGCGACCTGGGTGTTTTAGCTGATCTTAAAGCCAAAATGGACAGTGATGCAGCCAGCGCTGCTTCCTCTGAAGAAGCCCCAAAAGCCGAATAAGAGATCACCCGTTCTTAAAATAAAAAACATCCGCCGGTTGGCGGATGTTTTTTTTGCGACCTGTTTTATCCCGGTCATTATTCCAGTATCTTGACTTCTGTTCTCCGGTTCTGCGCCCGGCCTTCGGCTGTTTTGTTATCGGCTACAGGCACAGTAAAACCATATCCTTTGGCCGTTAACCTGTTTGGATCGATCCCTTTGGCGATAAGATAGTTTCGCACCGTGTTGGCCCTTGCTTCAGACAATACCTGGTTACTTTTTGCCGTGCCTACATTGTCGGTGTGGCCCTGTATCTCGATCCGCTCATCTTCTTTTCTCACCAGGTACGAAACCAGTTCATCCAGCACCGGAAATGCTTCAGGTAAAAGATCGGCTTTGCCGGTCTCAAAATTACAATCCTCCAGCACAAAGCTCTTTGCCGGCAGGAACTGGATATCTATTTTAAAAGGATTCTTATAATAGGCATTTCCTGTTAAGGCTGGAATATCCAGCACATTATAACTGGTAGAGTCTTTGAACCCGAGAATGAACAGCTCGTACTTATCTCCTGCCGGAAGCCGCACAGAGAATCTCCCGGTTGAATCCGTTAATCCCTGGTATTCCCTTCCGTTCGCAAAACTTCTGAAAATAACGATCTCGTGGGGAAGGATGTTATTCCTGAAGTCCGTCATCTTCACATCTACCGGGGCATCTTTGGGTATGTTGGCATTTTGAACATTTCCGTTCTGGCAAAAAGCCATGAACGGCATCAGTAATGATACCAGAGCGTAAAATAATTTTTGCTTCATTGCACAAAGAATTTTAGTTGATTTAAAGATAATTATTAAAAATAACTTTATGGTTTTTTTAATTATTGTGCCGCTCTCCGTTTTTTTTGTTAACCGGTGGTGAAGGGGTTAAAGCCGCTGCTGCAGCCTTAGAACCATTTCGCTCTTCCAGGCGGAAAAATCACCCGAAAGGATATGCTTTCTTGCCTCATGCACGAGCCAGCAGTAAAAGGCCAGGTTATGTACACTGGCAATGGTAAGCCCCAGTATCTCCTTCGCCTTTATCAAGTGACGCAGGTACGCTTTGCTGTAAAAATTACTTACTTCACAATCAATGCCGTCGTCAAGCACAGAAAAATCCCTTTCCCATTTTTTATTATCGATATTGATCACCCCGTTGCTGGTGAACAGCATCGCATTGCGGCCATTACGGGTGGGCATCACACAGTCAAACATATCCACCCCCAGCGCAATGGATTCCAGGATATTCCAGGGTGTTCCTACGCCCATCAGGTAACGGGGTTTTTGTGCCGGAAGCATATCGCAGCATAGCTCCGTGAACTCATACATCATTTCCACAGGCTCCCCCACGCTCAATCCACCGATGGCATTACCGGTTGCATTCTTTGAAGCAACAAATTCTGCCGATGCGCTGCGCAGGTCTTTATACGTACTTCCCTGTACGATCGGAAACAGGTTTTGTGTGTATCCATATTTATCGGGTGTTTCGCTGAATCGGTTGATACACCTGTCCAGCCAGCGGTGTGTAAGCTCCATGCTTTTTTTTGCATACGCATAATCGCTGGGATAGGGCGGGCATTCATCAAAGGCCATGATGATGTCACCGCCGATCACCCGTTGTATATCCACTACACGCTCGGGGGTAAACAGGTGTTTGCTTCCATCGATATGGCTCTGAAACAGGGCCCCTTCTTCATTAAGTTTGCGGTTGTTCGCCAATGAAAAGACCTGGTATCCGCCGCTGTCGGTAAGTATGGGTTTATTCCATCCATTGAATTTATGAAGACCCCCGGCGGCTTCCAGGGTCTCCAGCCCCGGGCGCAGGTAAAGATGATAGGTATTTCCCAGGATTATCTGTGCTTTCACATCCGTATGCAACTGTTGCTGCGTAACAGCCTTCACACTGCCCACCGTTCCCACCGGCATAAAAACGGGAGTTGATATCTCACCATGATCGGTTGTTATTCTTCCCACTCTTGCCCTGGTTTGAGCATCGGTATGTTGCAGATCAAATTGTAGTGCCGCCATAGATCCGTTTGAAGTTTGGTGTTTAGGGTTTGATGTTGATTGCTGTATGTGCCCGGTTTATCCTGAAAATTTTGATCATAGTTTCCTTCTTTCCATTCCTTATTTTTGCCCAATGAATTTTACCCCATACTGGCAAACACTGTTTTATGTTTTTTGTTTCATCACCCTGGTCCAGGTTTTCTACTACCTGTACTTTTTCCTCCGGCTGGCAATGTATAAACCTAAACCTAAGACCATTTCCCAAACCCACCCGGTATCGGTAATTGTTTGTGCACGGGATGAAGCAGCAAATTTAGTGAAAAATCTACCGGGGGTGCTTATCCAGCAATACCGCACTACGCATGAAGTGATCGTGGTAGACGACAATTCCTTTGATGACACCAAATACCTGCTGGAAGAATTTCAGAAGAGCTATAAACAACTCCATGCCGTGCAGCTAAAGCAGGAGGCCAAATTCATTCCAGGTAAAAAATTTCCGCTGAGCGTAGGTATAAAAACAGCCAAATACGAAATTGTGCTGCTTACAGACGCCGATTGTGTTCCTGCCAGCGAATTCTGGATCGAAAAAATGCAGGAGACCTATGGTGCCGATACGGAGATCGTGCTCGGATACGGTGCTTTTCATAAAAGAAAAGGACTTCTGAACAAGCTGATCCGGTGGGAGACCTTTCATACAGCCCTGCAATATCTTTCCTACGCACTGGCCGGAACGCCGTACATGGGTGTTGGACGTAACCTGAGTTATAAAAAATCGGTCTTCTTCCGTAATAAAGGGTTCACATCTCACAACCATATACCCAGCGGGGATGATGATCTTTTCATTAATAAATCCGCTACCAGGTACAATACCCGGATCAATATTGATAAAGATGCATTCACCTTAAGTTCCCCGGCAAAAACCTGGGGGCAATGGATAAAGCAGAAGAACCGGCATTACAGTACCGGTAAATATTACAAGACATCACATAAGTTTTTGCTGGGCCTTTATTCCATTACCCATTTTCTTTTTTATCCCCTGCTGGTGCTCGGTCTTATATTTTACAACTGGCAATATGCATTGATCGTTTTCGGTGTGCGGTTTCTTATACAGGCAATTGTCTTATACCCCGGCATGAAAAAACTGAATGAAAAAGACCTTTACCCCTGGTTCTTATTTATTGATATCTGGATGTTCTTTTACTATCTCATCTTTGTGCCATCCATTTTTAAAAAACCAAAAAAACAATGGAAATAATAACCCGTTATTTTTCTGACTTTTCGGAAGAACAGTTAAAACAACTGGGTGCATTAAAAGATCTTTACCAGGACTGGAATGCCAGGATAAATGTCATCTCCCGGAAAGACATGGACAATTTTTACGAACACCATGTGCTGCATTCGCTTGCTATTGCCACCACATTCCGGTTTACAAAAAACATGGAAGTGATGGACCTTGGATGCGGTGGCGGGTTCCCCGGTATCCCGCTTGCCATTTTTTTCCCGGAAACGGATTTTCACCTGGTTGACAGCATCAATAAAAAACTGAACGTGGTAACGGAGATTTCACAGGCCATCGGGCTTAAGAACATTACCACACAACACAGCCGTGCCGAAGATATCAGGGGCAGGAAGTTTGATGCCGTTGTTTCCCGTGCTGTGGCCCCTCTTAAAGACCTTTGGGCCTGGAGCAAGCCCCTTATCCGTAAGAACACGGGGCAAAAAGAAACGGATGTACCCAATGGCCTGGTATGCCTGAAGGGTGGCGACCTGGCCCGGGAGATCTTTGAAAGTGGTTGTAAACCAATGGTTTGGGAAATAGAAAAGTTATTTTCCGAAGAATTCTTTAGAGAAAAGTATATGTTATACGTGCCGTTGAAGTAACTTTCACCTACCACTTTGTGGTATTGTTTATCCTGCCATAAAAAGCCACTTTTGCATCTATGAACAGATCGGTAGCAATAGTAGAAGACAACAGCGACATACGGCTTGCCCTGGAGCAGATCATTGAGGGTTCGGCTGAATATACACTGGCCGGGTCCTGTGTAAACGGGGAAGAAGCCCTTGTAAAACTACCCATCTTAAATCCAAAGGTTGTTTTGATGGATATAGGACTGGGTGGCATAAGTGGCATTGAGGTGGTGAGGGAATTAAAAGCATCACATCCGGAAATACTTTTCATGATGTGTACCATTTACGATGAGGATGAAAAGATATTTGAAGCGCTGAGCGCCGGTGCAAGCGGGTACATCTTAAAAAAGACATCTCCTTCAAAATTACTGGAAGGAATTACAGAACTGATCGAAGGCGGGGCGCCCATGAGCAGCCAGATAGCCAGGAAGGTCGTAGCCGCTTTTCAAAGCAAGCCGGCGGTTGTTACTTCCGCTACGGCAATTGGATCTGCACTGGATGTATTATCAAAAAGAGAGAACGAGATACTGGAAATGCTTTCCACCGGGTTATTGTATAAAGAGATCTCTGATAAACTTAGCATCAGTTCTGAAACGGTCCGCAAGCATGTGTATCACATTTACGAGAAACTGCACGTAAGCAACCGCATTGAAGCGGTGAATAAATATTTTGGGCGCTGAGCCTCTATTCCAAACAAGCACATAAGATCAAACCCCGGAAAATACCGGGGTTTGATCTTATAAGAACTTCCAGAACCAGTTATCCGTTTGGGGGGTATCGCCGATCGGGAAATAGTGCGTATGGCCGGAATTCTCAAACCCGTATTTCTGATAAAATTTCTGGGCCCGCAGGTTATGTTCCCAAACCCCAAGCCATACAACCTCGTAGCGGTTTTCCAGAGCATAATTCAATGTGAATTCCATTAATTCCCGGGCAATGCCTTTCCCGTGAAACTCCCGGATCACATAAATCCGTTTCAATTCCAGCGCCTTCCATTTTTTCATTAACGGAAACCCGCTGTAATCTTCCATGAACTGGAGATAGCCAACCGGTATTCCATCTGCTTCCGCAAAAAAATAATGGTTCCCCGGGGTGCTTACCTCATCGGCCAGTTTGTTCTCATTGAAATACTGTTCAAGAAAACCCTGCATATCCGCTTCGGTACATGTGCCCGTAAATGTGTCGTAAAAGGTTTGTTTTGCCATCGCTGATAATACAACGGCATCCTCAATAACCAATTTCCTGATCTTTATTTCCATATATACGGGTTACCAGTTCAGCTCCAGCAAATTGTTTTTCCGGTCAACATCAGCCATTCTTTTCGAAGGATCGATCTCAACTGCTTTTATATCCATAAGCCTTTTCTTCATTTCAACAATATAGGTTGGATGTGTCCACCTCCATTCGTCCGCTATTTCCCTTTTCTGCGATCCATTCTCATTAGGTTTTACCCCGAACATCAGGTTCAATGGCACATATACCATTTCGGTACTGCCGTCTTTAAAGGTCAGCTGCAGGTCGATGGGCATGGGCATTTGTCCAACCCGGCGCAGCCTGATCCGGGAAACGCCGCTTTCTTCCCAGAGGCTGTCGATCTTGTAATCAATTGTTTTGGTGGTATTCACCCAGTATTCTTTGTACCAGTCCAATTGAATACCACTCACCTGTTCAGCTACGCGGATAAGATCATTTGAATTGGGATGTTTGAAACGCCATTGTTTATAATATTCCAGCAGGATCCTGTTCCTTACGTCGGCACCTACTATATATCCCAACTGCTCCATGAACACTTCTCCCTTGGAATAGGCTGCAACACCATATCCATAATTTGAATTGTAGTGATCGCTGTGTGTGGTCATTGGTTCTTCAAAACCGCTTTTGGCCAGCGAAAAATAACCGGCATACGCACTGCCGTGATCTTCGGGAGAGATATCCACCAGGTCTTTCAGGTTTTTATTGTTCGGATTCCTTTGCAAAGCCTCCCGGAACCCCTGGAGGGATGATTTTTTATTGTAGAATTTAGTAACCAGGTCTTCTGCGTAACTGGTAAATCCTTCATCCATCCAGGCATACAAACTTTCGTTGGTACCCAGCATCATCTGGTACCAGCTGTGCAGCCACTCATGAAAAACGGTACCAAGGCCCGGACCGATCAACAGGGTCGCCATGGGATATTCCATTCCGCCGTCACCACCCTGGATAAAAGAATACTGTGGATACGGATACTTCCCAAAATTAGATTCAATGAACGGCAATGCCGTTACTGCGGCCGACAGCACTTTTTCCCAGGCTGAATCGTTTTTGGCATTATCGGCTTTGTAATTGTAAAGCACGTGCAGGGTGGGACCATCAGGTATTTTCCGGGCCAGGTGTTTATAATCGGGATCTGCTGCCCAAACAAAATCATGGATATTCGTACCTATAAAATGCCAGGTCCTTTTCTCCTTTGCCGTTGGCTTTAATTCAGAGCCGGGTGTATCATACCCCCAGCCAATTTCATTTGCATTTACCAACACTCCCGTGCCGCCCAACTTGTAGTTTTTATCAATGTTGATGGTTACATCAAAGTCGCCCCAAACGCCATAAAATTCTCTTGCGATATAAGGTGTGGGGTGCCAGCCTTCATAATCATACTCACACATTTTTGGATACCACTGGCTCATGCTGTAACGGACACCTGTGGTCGGGTTATCCCTTCCGCTCCGGCGTATCTGCAAAGGGACCTGAGCCTCAAACTCCATTTCAAAGATCACTTTACCCTTTGCAGCGATCGGTTTTGTAAGGTTCACTTCAAGTATGGTCTCATGGTACCTGAAAGGCTGGGCAACACCATTCATCTTCAGTGAAACGACCTTCTGGTAACCGATCTCCTCTTCTTTCAGTTTTGATATCCTGTCCCTTACCCTCCCATCCCAGTCGGGCCGGCCACCCACCATAACCTTTCCCAGTTCCTGGCTTCTTATATCCATGCTGCTACCCGGCTGAAAGGCATTGAAGTAAAGGTGATAAAACACTTTTTTTAAAACATCCGGGGAATTATTTGTGTATTCCAACCTCTGTTTTCCCCTGAACCGGTTGGTATTTACATCCATGTCAATATTCATGTTGTATTTAACCGCCTGTTGCCAGCGGCCGGGTTGAGCAAAGGAGAAGATCCCTGTTTAACAGGATAACCGCCAGGAGAAAAATTTCTTCATTTAAAATAATTTATTAGGGGTAAATTTCGGCAAAATAATGGTATGAAAAACATAAAACTGATAAATGGCTATCCCTTTACAAGATACAGCAGGGACCTCTACAGCACGGATGAAATGACCGGCCGGTCTGCATCCTTTGCAGCCTGGATGGATAAGCGGAGAACATGCCGGGATTTTTCTGACAGGCCCGTACCCAGGGAAGTAATTGAAAACATCATATGGGCTGCATCCACCGCTCCGAGTGGTGCCCATAAACAACCCTGGACCTTTTGCGTGGTAAGCGACCCCGGAATAAAATCTCAAATAAGGATGGCTGCTGAAAAAGAAGAAAAAGAAAGCTATGAAGGAAGAATGAGTCCGGAATGGCTGAAAGACCTTGCTCCCATCGGCACCGGCTGGGAAAAACCTTTTTTAGAGACTGCCCCGTATTTACTGATTGTTTTTAAACGCAGCTATGAATTTGAGAACAATGGCTTTAAGCACCAGAATTATTATGTGACTGAAAGTGTCGGGTTAGCCTGCGGGTTTTTACTGGCCGCTGTTCACCATGCGGGCCTGGTGGCACTTACGCATACCCCTTCGCCCATGAATTTTTTAAGCAGGATACTCAACAGGCCCGAAAATGAAAAACCCTTTCTATTGATCCCGGTAGGTTTTCCGGCAGATGAATGCTGGGTGCCTGACCTGAAAAGAAAGGAGTTGAATGCGGTGGCCGAATTCTATGAATAGTCATTCTTTCCCTTCCACAACGATCACGATCTCTCCCTTTACAGGTTTTGTATTGAAATGATCATGTACCTCCTGCAAAGTTCCCCGCCTGTTCTCCTCAAATTTTTTGGTAAGCTCCCGGCTTACACAGCACTGCCTCCCCGGGCCGAAGTACCCGATAAACTCATGGAGGGTCTTTATCAGCCGCATGGGGCTTTCATAAAAGATCATTGTCCGCTCTTCTTCAGCCAGTTTTTTCAACATCGTTTGTCTTCCTTTTTTCAAAGGAAGAAATCCTTCAAAACAAAAGCTGTTCATGGGAAGGCCGCTGTTTACCAATGCCGGAACAAACGCCGTGGCGCCGGGCAGGCATTCCACCCTGATATCATTCTTTATGCATTCCCTGACAAGCAAAAAAGCCGGGTCGCTGATACCGGGTGTGCCTGCATCGGTGACCAGGGCCATTGTTTTACCTCCAGCAAGCTGTTCTGTCAAATGGGCAAGTATCTTATGCTCATTATGCTGGTGATAAGGAGTTATTGGTTTCTGTACCTGGTAATGATTCAATAAAACAGTAGAGGTACGGGTATCTTCCGCAAGAATGAGATCAACAGATCTTAAAACATCAATGGCCCTGAATGTGATGTCGGCAAGATTACCTATGGGGGAAGGAACGATGTATAGCATGTTGAGGGGTTAAACTGATGCGGGATGCAGGATACAAGATACCGATGGGTTCAACCGGTGAAAAGCCCCGCCCTGATTCAGACTGGTTCCGGTAACCAGTTTCCTGTATCCAGGATCTGCTTTTACTTTATGGCTACTTCAAACACTTCCATCACAGGATTGGCCAGTAGCTTTTTTGCAGCTTCTTCACCTGCTTCCATTGCCGCTTCCCTGCTGGCTGCATCCACCTGCAGATCGATGTGCTTACCGATCCGTACATCGGAAATGGTATTCAATCCTAAATTCTGCAGGCCACCCATTACCGCTTTACCCTGCGGATCGAGAAGGTCTTTCAGGGGCATCACTTTTATCTGAACTGTAAATATCATGAGGAGGTTTGTTTAAAAAACAAAGATAAAATAATGTAAACGATAAATACGACCGGCACGGCCAGCCAATGGAAAATAAATGCTGACAGGATGGCTACAACCAGTAAGATGATCTTGGGAAGATTCGTTTTGATCCCATAATCCTTAAACTTCAGCGCCATGATGGGCAGGTTACTCACCATAAGCCAGCTTAATACAATGATCACGACATACAGGATCCATTTATTAAAGAGTATATCTACCACCGGTTGTGTATGATCATTCCAGTAAATAAGCGGCAAGGAAGCAACTACCAGCCCTACTGCCGGAGTGGGTACCCCTTTAAAGCCGTAAGACTGTGAATCATCGATGTTGAATTTTGCCAGTCGCCACGCACCGGCAGCTGCCAGTATGAATGCCGGAACCAGCCAGATGACGGAAGCATTCAATCCATCCTCTTCACGTGCCATACTCATCCGCAGGAACTGGTACAGGATCAGGGAAGGAGCCACACAGAAACTAACTACATCAGCCAGTGAGTCCAGCTGCTTTCCCATTTCCGAGGCTGCTTTGAACAGGCGGGCAACAAATCCGTCCAGGAAATCCACCACCGCGGCAAGCCCGATGAACAAGGATGCCATCCATATTTTTTCGGGTATGTCGATCAACTGGCTTCCATCTTCTGCATATTGTATAACGATCCCGTTCTGCAGGATCGCTACAATGGCAAGGCAGCCGAATACGAGGTTAAGTAAAGTAAATAAGTTTGGGATTTGCTTCATTAACTATCTTTTGAAAATTCGAAAATGGGTAATCTGAAGATTGGTCAACACTTTCAAATTGATTCATTTTCAAATTATTTTTTCTTCAACGCTTCGATCTCCTCAACGGTGATGGGAATATTCTTCATCAGGTCCCTGTTGCCATTCCTGGTCACCCAGAAATTATTCTCGATCCGTACACCCATCTGCTCCTCTTCAATATAAATACCCGGTTCAATGGTAAATACCATTCCGCCCTGATGGGTTCCGTTCTTGTGCCCAGGTCATGTACATCAATACCGAGATGATGCGAAATGCCGTGGTAAAGATATTTCCGGTAAGCCCTGTTCTCCGGGTCTTCATTTTTAATATCCGATCTTTTAAGCAACCCGATCTTTTGAAATACAACTGTTGCCTCATCGCCTATCTTCTCGGTGTAATCCACAATGCTGATGCCGGGTTTCAAAATGCTGGCAGCATAATGATGCAGGTGCAGACAGGCATTGTATACTGTTTTTTGCCTGCGGCCGAATTTTCCATTCACAGGAACGGTCCGGGTAAGGTCAGCATTATAACAACCATATTCGGCACCAAAATCCATCAGTACCAATTCGCCGTTCTTGCATTCCTGGTTATTCTCAACGTAATGCAATGTCCTTGCCCGGTCGCCGCTGGCAATGATGGAGCCATAGCCCGGCCCGGTTGCCCGCTGCGATAAGAATGAATGAAAAATTTCCGCCTCGATCTCATATTCCATCACACCCGGTTTAATGAACTTAAGCAATCGCCTGAACGTATTATCCGTGATATCAATTGCTTTTTGCAATACTTCAATTTCGAGTGCTGTTTTGATACCTCTCAGGTCTTTTAATATTCGTGCACTGCGTTTATAATGGTGCAAGGGATAGCGCTGTTTCATCAGTTCGGAATACCGGTAATCCCTCACCGGGACCCAGTTTGCCTTCCGGTCGTTCTCGTTGGTATTTAAGTAGATGGTATCTGCCAGGTGGATCCAGGGTTGCAGCATGCCTTCCAGCGCATCCAGCCATACTATTGTTTTGATGCCTGAGACGGCTGTTGCTTCTGCAGCCCGTAACCGGTGACCATCCCATTTTTCTTTTAATTCATTCGGTCTTACCAGCACCAGCACTTCCCTGTATTTTGGATCCGGGTTGTCCGGGAATAAAACCAGCATGCTGTCTTCCTGTTCAATTCCTGTTAACCAGAACAGGTCGGAGTTTTGCTTGAACTTGTACAACTGGTCCCCATTGGTGGGCAGTTCATCATTGCTGTTGAAAATGGCAATGGAATTCTTTTCCATTCTTTCAATAAAACGCTTCCGGTTCTGGATAAAAATTTCAGGATTGAGGGGAAGATATTTCATATGCGTAGTTTAAACTGCAATATACAGTTTAATGGCCTTTTACACCGGGGCATTTCCATTGCCGGGCTCACTCCCCGGCCTTTTGATAATGCTACCATTTTTACAGGAAAAGCAACATTTTAAATTCGTAAATGAAGAGTTGGCGTAGAAAAAATTAAATCTATTCAACATTTAACGGGTAATATTTAATCTTTTTTAAAAAATCCTGCTTGTTTTGAATGATTGCAAACAATTACCCGAAATAGGCTTATCCTCTTTAAATATATAACCGCCGGTTATCCCCCCTTCAGATTCAGTTAATATAACTTTGCGGCAACGATTGCGTAAACCTAAATCTCTACTTGCTATGTCAGTTTCAACGATGCTTGCTGCACCCTTAAGTGCACTCAAAACCCTTGGATTATCTACTACCAAAAATGTTCATTACCAGCTAAGCCCGGCTAAATTAACCGAGCAAACCGTTCAGCGTGGCGAAGGGATATTGAACGATACCGGGGCCCTGCTCATAAACACGGGAAAATATACCGGCCGCAGCCCGAAGGACAAATTCACAGTTAAAGACGCCCTTACCGAGAACAGCGTTCACTGGAACGACTTTAATATCCCCTTTGAAGAAAAGAACTTCTTCCGGTTAAAGGAAAAAATGCTGGCCTACCTGGCCGACAAAGAAGTTTGGGTTCGTGACTGCTATGCCTGTGCCGATGAAGCATACAGGCTGAAACTAAGGGTAATTAATGAAAATCCCTGGAGCAATCTGTTTTGCTACAATATGTTCATTCGTCCTGAAGAGCAGGACTTAGAAGATTTTACAGCACACTGGCATATCATACAGGCTCCCGGTTTTAAGGCAAACCCGGCCGAAGATGGTACCCGTGCAGAGAACTTTGCTGTTATGAGCTTCACCCATAAGACCATTTTGATTGGAGGTACGGGTTACACCGGTGAAATGAAGAAAGGCATATTCACCATGTTGAATTTTGTATTGCCTACAAAGGCGAATGTATTAAGCATGCATTGCAGTGCCAATATGGGGGAGGCCGGGGATACCGCTATCTTCTTTGGATTGAGCGGTACCGGTAAAACAACACTGAGTGCCGACCCTGGCCGTAAATTGATCGGTGATGATGAACACGGGTGGACCAAAGACGGTGTATTTAATTTTGAAGGTGGATGCTATGCAAAATGCATTGACCTGAGTGAGGATAAAGAACCTGAAATATACCGTGCCATCAGGCCGGGCGCATTGGTAGAGAACGTAACTTTTATTGACGGCACCAATAAGATCGATTTCAGCAGTAAAAAGATCACGGAGAACACCCGGGTAAGTTATCCTTTGTCTTTTATCAGCAATGCGCTGGAGCCATCTATTGGCAAAACACCTAAAAATATTTTCTTTCTTACCTGCGATGCGTACGGTGTACTGCCCCCCATCAGCAAGTTATCAGCCGGACAGGCCATGTACCAGTTCATCAGTGGGTATACGGCAAAGGTAGCCGGTACAGAAGCGGGTGTTACAGAACCCAAATCCACTTTCAGCGCCTGTTTTGGAGCCCCGTTCCTTCCTTTGCACCCTGCACAATATGCCGAAATGCTGGGTAAGAAGATCCACGAAAGCCATGCGAATGTCTGGATGGTGAATACAGGCTGGACCGGAGGTCCTTATGGTGTTGGAAGCCGGATGAAACTGGCTTATACACGTGCCATGATCACCGCCGCGTTGAAGGGAGATCTGAACGATGTGGGTTTTGAAGACCACCCGGTTTTTGGTATGATCATGCCTACCAGTTGTCCGGGTGTACCGGATGAGATATTGAATCCAAGGAATACCTGGGCCGATAAAGAGGCCTATGATGCACAGGCAAAGAACCTGGCCCTGCAATTCATTAAGAATTTTGAGAAATATGCCAGCGGAGCTAATGAAGAGATATTAGCCGCTGCGCCAAGAATTTAATACCAAACAAGCCTAACTGCTCATTAAAAAATCCCCCGGGCAACCAGGGGATTTTTATTTATACAAAGTCTTATATGGCTCAGAATTGCATTTCGGTATCTCCTCCCACATTCAGTTTACCGGCTGTTTTGGAAACGATCTCCTCCACGGATACTCCCGGTGCCCTTTCCAGCAATGTAAAACCCCCAGGGGTAATATCCAGCACACCCAGTTCTGTAACAACTTTCCTGATACATTTTGTGCCTGTAAGCGGCAAGGTACACTGAGGTAATAATTTGCTTTCCCCCTTGGGATTTGTGTGCATCATGGCCACGATTATGTTTTTGGCACTTGCCACGAGGTCCATGGCGCCCCCCATTCCTTTCACCATCTTTCCGGGGATCTTCCAATTGGCAATATCTCCTTGTTCACTTACTTCCATAGCCCCCAAAACGGTCAGGTCAACTTTGCCGGCACGTATCATTCCAAAACTCATGGCGCTGTCAAAAAAAGAGGAGCCGGGTACGGTAGTTATGGTCTGTTTGCCGGCGTTTATCAGGTCTGCATCCTCTTCTCCTTCAAAAGGGAAAGGCCCCATGCCCAGTAAACCATTTTCACTTTGCAGAACCACGTTCACTCCCGTGGGAATATAGTTGGCCACCAGGGTCGGAATTCCTATGCCCAGGTTAACATAGTAACCGTCTTTCAATTCCCTTGCTATCCGTTGTGCTATTTGTTCTTTTGATAATGCCATAGTTAAAACGTTTAAGTCGTTTAAGGATTTAAATCGTTTAAGGGTTTAGCATTTAACCTTGGAACCCTTAAACCTTGAAACCTTTAAACGTTTTTCCTTACTGTCCTTTGTTCAATTCGCTTTTCATAATTCATTCCCTGGAATATCCGGTGCACATATATGCCCGGAGTATGTATCTGGTTGGGATCCAGTTCACCCGCTTCCACAAGTTCTTCCACCTCAGCAATGGTTATCTTACCGGCCATTGCCATCAACGGACTGAAGTTACGGGCAGTTGCTTTGAAGATAAGATTGCCATGCGTATCACCTTTCCATGCTTTTACAATTGCATACTCCGCATCAAAAGCATATTCAAGCAAATATTCTTTATTATTGAATATCCTGATTTCTTTTCCTGCTGCCACTTCTGTACCTACCCCGGCGGGTGTAAAGATAGCAGGCATACCATATCCTGCAGCCATACAGCGTGTGGCGAGTGTTCCCTGGGGGATCAGTTCCACCTCCAGTTCACCACTCAGCAGTTGTCTTTCAAACTCTGCATTTTCCCCTACATAAGAGGATATCATCTTCTTCACCTGCTTTTGTTTCAGCATCAGGCCGATGCCGAAATCATCCACCCCCGCATTATTGGATATGCAGGTAAGGTTCTTCGGCCCCTTTTTAACAAGTGCAGCAATACAATTTTCGGGGATACCGCATAAGCCAAATCCCCCCAACATCAGCACAGCGCCGTCATTAATATCGGCCACGGCCTCTTCTGCATTTTTATAGACTTTATTCATATCATTGCTCCTTAACCGGACTTATTTTTAAACTGCGGTCTCTTTCAGCCTGGCTGATCATACTGTCCATGATCGCTTTCATCTGCCTGCTGTTCTTTTTATAATAATCGTAGCTCCTGTAAAAATCTTCCTTTGATATACGGTGAATCGAAAATATCTCCTGCTGCAGTTTCAGGTTCTCTTCCACCGCGTTCCTGGATGAATCCCTTGCAATGAACTCGGTTGTAAATGCATCTGCCCGGATAAAATCCCACAACACCGCCTGCATCTGGGCTGGTTTCAGGATTCCTGCCGGTTCCTTTTCCCTGCTTCCGCATGAAAGCAGGGTAAATAAAAAAGAGATCCAGGTAATGGTCCTTATCATTTCAACTCGTCTTTATACTTGGCAGCATTGGTAATGTCAAGCCGTTGCAGCATCTCGGAAGCCCTGGCTTTATCCTGCTGTGGTGCTTTTGAGAATATCTTTACCAGTTCGGTTGCTTTGCCCTGGAAAAAGAACTGGCTGATCATTTTATTCGGGTTGTCGGTTATGAAATTATTCAGCAGGTTCAACACGTTCAGTAATTCGGCCCGGGCAGCATTTTCATCTTCGTACAGCTTATCCATGCAAAGCCGGTAATAATTATAATATACGTCATGCATGATGGTGTAGCGGCTATTGAGCATGTTCTCTGCCAGCCAATAACGGTTTCTTTGGCCGTCAAAAGCCTTCCACCCGGAAATACCCCTCCCATCGGGTGCATTATTTACAATATTCTGTGCTTTCTGAAAATAGGGGTCACCGCCGCGAAGTGAATAAGAATCATAATCGAAAGCCAGTACCATATACGCATAATATGCAATGACAGCCGTAAGGTTGGAAACAAGCGCATCCGAACCCGATATCCTGTTCTCATTAAACTCAAGCACCTGGAATTCCACGTATTTGAAGATGATGTTATCGTCTTTGAAATTGATTAGGGGGGAAAGATACGTGGTATTATAAACCGGCCTTGCAGCCTGCACGGTCAGGGATGCGTTATATACATTCAGATCATTGGTTGGCTGAAGGTTCAATAAAAAATTACATTCGATCCTTTCCGCAGGGGCAAAATTATCCGGCGTCCATTTACGCGTGTTGAGAAAATTATTCAGGGCTGTTTGAAGTGTGCGGAAGACATTCTGGTTAACATTATTACCCACCTGGCTGCTTACCACGGTGATATTTGCCTTCAGTTCCTGGGCAACCGAAATCTTACAGGCAATGAAAAGGAAAAATAGTAGGAATTTAATTTTTTGCATGCAATTGCTTAATAATTGAATTTACAATATCAACGGCTACTTCCTGCTTTGTTTTCGTATCAAAAGAGGATACATTACCTGTCTTATCAAAAATAGTGATTTTATTAGTGTCGTGTCCAAACCCGGCACCCGCATCGTTCAACGAATTCAACACGATCATATCTGCGTTCTTTGATTGCAGTTTTTTTATTGCATTTTCATTTTCATTTGTGGTTTCCAGTGCAAACCCTACCAGGAACTGACCTTCCTTTTTGTTAAGCCCCAGGTGCTTTAAAATGTCTTTGGTCTTTGTCAGTTCCACAGCAAAATCATTTTCTGTCTTCTTGATCTTCTCCCTGGCCGTTTTAACCGGGGTATAATCCGCAACAGCAGCACTCATCACTGCTATGTCTGTTTCGGGAAATATTTTTTCACAGGCAGAAAACATTTCTGCTGCAGACCTCACTTTTATTACTTTGATACCACCAGCCACAATAACGGATGAGGGACCCAGTACAACGGTTACTTCTGCACCCCTGTTTTTCATTTCCGCTGCTATGGCTGCTCCCATTTTACCGGAAGAATGATTGCCGATGAAGCGGACCGGGTCAATGGGTTCGTAGGTTGGGCCTGCCGTGATCAAAACCTTCTTGCCTTTCAGTTCAAGTTTGTTCAAAAAAAAACCGTTGAGCCAGGATACCATGGATTCCGGTTCAGCCATCCTCCCATCTCCTACCAGGCCACTGGCAAGTTCCCCGTTCTCCACCGGTATCACGTAATTCCCAAAGCCGGTTATTTTCTGAAGATTTTGTTTTGTAGTTGCATGGTGCCACATATCCTCATCCATTGCCGGGGCCACCACCACAGGACAGGTGGCCGAAAGGTAAACCGCCATCAGCAAATTATCACAAAGTCCATTCGCCATTTTAGACAACGTATTGCAGCTTAAGGGGGCAATGAGCATAACATCGGCCCACCTGCCAAGCATTACATGATTTGACCATGAATCGTTTTCAGCAAGATCTGCAAGAACCGGATTTTTTGAAAGGGTAGATAAAGAAAGGGGCGTTACAAAATCCTTTGCTGCCGGGGTCATAACGATCCTGACCTCGGCTCCTGCCTTTATGAGCAGGCGGGTAAGCAACGTAGCTTTATATGCGGCAATACTTCCGCTCACCCCCAATAAAATCTTTTTTCCCTGTAACATAAAAAACCTGTACCACGTCAAATGATACAGGTTAAAATTATGATTTCTTAACTAAATAAGAAGCTAAAATATTGATTTCGTCAACTAAACAGATCTTCGTCATTTTTCCGGAAGTACACTTTGTCTTCCAGGAATTCGGTTGTTGCCAGCAAAGCAGGGTTTGGCATGCGCTCGTAAGCTTTGGATATCTCTATCTGTTCTTTATTCTCATGGATCTCTTCCAGGCTGTCGGTATGGCTGGCAAATTCTTCCAGTTTATTATGCAACTCTTCTTTAAGAGTGATATTGATCTGGTTTGCCCTTTTTGCAACAATGGCAATGGATTCATAAAGATTACCTGTCTTATCCTTCAGGTCTGATAATTTTTTTGGCTCCACCACACTGCTGGTGTTAGCGCTTAGCTGACGTCTGAGTTTGCTCATTTTTTATGTCTTTAATATGGTTTTTACTTAAGTTGCTGTAAGTTTCTGCGTCCTTCAAAAGCTTGCTTTCAGGATAACGGTCAACAAAATCCTCGTACTCATCGATCACTTTTTCGTAACGCTCAATTTGCTTATCAGGAATGCTTAATTTGGCAAACCTGTAATAAGATTTTACTGTCTTTAACTTATACTCTTCTCCTTTCGCTGATTCCGGGTAATTGTTGATCAGATTGCTAAACGCAATCGCTGAGGCTCGGTACTGGGCCATGTCATAGTATAATACGGCCGCCCGGTATTCTTTTTGCTCCAGCTTAGCCCTGCACTTATCAATGATTTCGGATGCTTCTTTATTACGCGGAGAACCGGGATGCGTATTGATATAGGTTTGCATCATCCCCATTGCCCTGGTTGTATTCACCTGTTCAAGCTCCAGTTTGGGAGATTGTTTGTAAAAACAATAGGAGCGCATGTAATCAACTTCTTCTGCCTTGCTGCTGTTGGGAAACACTTCTAAAAAACCCTTGAACAGGTTTTCTGCATCGGCATACATTTTCATGTAATAAAAGCAGTAGGCATCCTTGTAATATAACTCTTCGAACTTTATCGTTCCTTTAAAAACCGGGAATAATTCCTCGTAAAGCTGCTGGGCTATCTTGTACTTTTTTTTACTGAAAAATGTATCGGCCATACTGAGTTTATACTCATAATCCTTACTCTTCGCTATCTTATTGTATTTATTACAGGAAGATACCAGGACGAGTAAAAAAAGGGAGGCTGATAAGAGTTTCAAGAATTTCATAAAAGAACGCAAAGTTAATGTAATTAGGCCAAAATGCCAGTATGAAAGCAAATAACCAAAAATGGAGCGTTAAGGATTTTGTAAAGAAATTTTCCTGGGTTTATAGATAAGAAAAGCCCCCCGGGATGCCGGGGGGCTTTAATGTATTATAATAATTATCTATTAGTTACACTTAACATCTATGGTGTTCTTATCTCCGCCACCAACTTCGCAGTTAGTAGTGATCCTGTCGGCACTAATTCCTTCTTTTTCAACCAGGTAGATCTTAATTGCATCCAACCTCTTCTGGCAGTTAGCCTGGGAAGCTTTAGAAGCCTCAGGATAGCCATTGATATTAATATTGCAATTCGGGTTGGCTTTCATTTTAGAAGCCACGGTTGCCAGCATCGCTTTATTATCTGCACTGAGTGTTAAAGCATTGCCTTTGAAAGAAAGACTTGGATAATCGCATGGGCAGTTTGCCTTCGGATCAACCACAACATTATTCTTGCAGCACTCAGGTTCGGGGCATTTACCAACACCGTCGGCATTTACCGGCTGGCATTCTGTAGGCGTAATAAGTTGTTTATCCTTACAATCAGGAACACCATCACCATCCGTATCTTTTGTTACACCATGTGTATCAACCGGGCAGCCGGCAGGCGTATTTGGTTCCCTGTCAAGGTGGTCGCAAACTCCATCTCCGTCGGCATCATTACAATCATTCTTAGGTATCTTAACGTTGCGGTGATTCCGGAGTTCATCATAAGCATAATCCAGCGGGTTGATCCACCACAATGGCTGAACAGACTTAGCACCCAGGTTCACATTTAAACCAATGGAAGCATAGTTATACGAATCAAAATCCCTCGTTAAAGCAGCATCTCCCCAGGCATGTTCCTGCCAACGCTGTCCATCTAATAGGTCTGTTTTTACAAACGTCCACCTATCTTCAATAGCCAGGTTTATCCTGTTACTTAATTTAAATGCAATACCCATCAATACGGTGCCCGAAGGTTTAAGTACATTATTGCCCAGTTTAGGACGACGGCCAATTTCATTATCAGCAACAGTCTCATAGGATTTGTCCATTCCTGCTTTCAGGGTCTTAAGTATCGACTTTCTATCACTGTAGGTAGAGCTGGTAATTGAATTAAACAGGGTTGTATACGGATTTCCGCTCTCGTCCAGTGCATTCACCTTGGTCTGGAACCAGGAAACACCTATACCACCACCACCATAGATCACCAAACCGGTTTTCTGCTTGTGGAAACGGATGTTGTTAAGGGTAACGATTCCCTGCAGACCAAGATCCTGCATATGAACCTTGTAATTATAAAAAACCTTATCCAGGGGCCTTGTTCCTGTATTATCAAGCGTACCGACCGTTCTGTCAGGAGAACCGGGAATCCGAACGGGTGCATTATACCTTGACCATGCAGGGTTCTTTCCAAAATTCTGGCTAAAAGTCCAGTTCAAACCTTTACCGGTTGCATTCAAATACTGCAATCTCAGTGAGAAAACGTATCCGAAGGCTTTTCGCACATGGGCAGCAAAACCAAAAGTGGGTAATTTGGCCGTTACGTCACCACTTACAGTGAACATGCCGCCCGATACACCAATCTCCCACATATTGCGGGGCTTAGCTGGAAAATTATATGTGCTATTCCAGAATTCATTTTGCTGGGCCATTCTTTTAGCAGGTATTACAGAAGAGTCATATACACTCCCCTTCCCGCCAACCTGGGCAAAAACCCCTGTTGAGAGAAATAATATCCCTATTAAGAATTTGTACTTTTTGCTTACCATATTTTAATAATTAAGGTTTTTTTTTAATTTGTACGGGTTAATTTAGAGCAAAAATATCAATTGCTGCCTAATAATCAAATTTTTTAATTATTTATTTAGACTAAGCAAAGAACATTCTGGCTTATTCTATTTTGGTTGAAAGACACAGACTTCCGCAGTTTCGTTGCACGAAGATAATCATTCGGGTATAAAAACGCGATTTTCGGGGAAATATGTATCCAAGACCGAAGAAATAAATTTACTTTGGCATCATTTCACACCTGTATCCTGCCAAGAGATTAAAAATGGACTTTATAAACAACAACATAGGAGAAGAACTTAAAATTTTTGAAAAAAAGTTTGCGGAGGCTGTTAAAAGCGAAACCCTTTTGCTGGATACCATCATGAAATATATCATCAAGCGAAAAGGAAAGCAACTGAGGCCCATGTTCGTTTTATTAAGCGCAAAACTGCATGGCACCATAAACGAAAGCACCTACCGGGCTGCTGCGCTGGTTGAATTGCTGCACACGGCAACCCTGGTACATGATGATGTGGTGGACGATTCCCCGCAAAGAAGGGGTTTCTTTTCGATCAATGCTTTGTGGAATAAAAAGATTGCCGTGCTTGTTGGCGACTACCTGCTTTCCAAAGGCCTCTTACTTGCCACAGGCAGTAATGAATTCAGGCATTTGCACATTCTTTCGGATGCTGTTAAACAAATGAGCGAAGGGGAACTGCTGCAGATACAGAAAACAAGAAAACTAAATTTCAGCGAAGACATTTATTTTGAGATCATACGGGGTAAAACAGCATCCCTTCTTTCATCTGCCTGTGCTGCAGGAGCATACAGCACCAGCAACAACGAAGCAATAACCGCCCAAATGAAATTGTTCGGTGAAAAAGTAGGCATTGCCTTTCAGATCAAAGATGACCTTTTTGATTATGGTAAGGATAATATTGGTAAGCCGACCGGTAATGATATCAAAGAAAAGAAACTTACCCTCCCATTGATCTACACCATGAATACTGTTTCAGCAAAGACGCGGAGAGAATTGGTATACATCATTAAAAATGAGAATAAGGACCCGAAAAGAATAAAATTCGTCATTGATGCGGTGACTGAAGCAGGCGGCATTCGTTACGCCAACGAAAAAATGAACCGCTACCGGGATGAGGCCCTGGCCATTTTGCATACCTACACCGACGGGCCAGTCAGAAATGCGCTGGAAGAACTTGTACGCTTTACCACCGACCGGAAATATTGATGCATGGAGAAAAGATGGAAAATAGCAAAGCCCGATGAAGATAAGGTGGATGCATTACAGCAATCCCTGAAAATCAACCCAGCCATTTGCAGGATCCTCGTACAGCGGGGTATTGATTCGTACGATAAAGCCAAACATTATTTCCGGCCGCAGTTGAACGACCTGCATGACCCCTGGCTGATGAAGGATATGGACAAAGCGGTGAAGCGCATCCTCGCTGCATTTGAAAGAAAAGAAAAAATACTGGTATTCGGCGACTATGATGTGGATGGCACCACTTCCGTTGCCTGCATGTACCGTTTCCTTCACAAGATCTACGAACCGGCCCTTTTGGATTTTTATATTCCCCACCGCTACCGGGAAGGATATGGCGTAAGCAGGATGGGAATTGATTTTGCCAAAGAGAATGGTTTTACGTTGATCATCTCGCTTGACTGCGGCATAAAATCCATTGACCTGGTATCGTATGCTAAAGGCTTACGCATTGATTTCATCGTATGCGATCACCATTTACCGGATGAAGAACTACCGGATGCTGCAGCCATACTGAATCCCAAACAAAAGGATTGCAACTATCCTTACAAAGAACTTTGTGGATGCGGTGTTGGATTTAAACTGATCACTGCATTGGCCGGGCATCTGAACATTGATGAGGAACATTATCTTTGTTATATTGACCTGGTAGCCGTAGCCATTGCGGCCGATATTGTACCCATGACCGGGGAAAACCGCATACTGGCTTTTCATGGCCTGGAAAAGATCAACAGCAATCCCAATGCAGGAATTAAGGCACTCATCTTTTTAGGGAATATCCAAAAGAAATTATCCATAAACAATGTTGTTTTTGTGATAGCCCCCCGCGTGAACGCCGCAGGCAGGATGGATGATGCCCGGAAAGCAGTACAGATGTTCATTGAGGATGATTACAGCAAAGCACTGGAATATGCCGAAATGCTGCACAGTGATAATACCGACCGGAAAGAAGCTGACAAAAGCATTACAGCCGAAGCATTGGAGATCATCCAGGGGGATAAGGTTTTACAAAACAGGAAAACAACCGTTGTATTTAAAGATCACTGGCACAAAGGCGTGGTGGGCATTGTTGCCAGCCGGCTGATAGAAACCTGGTACCGTCCTACCGTAGTTCTCACAAAAAGCGGTGATATCGCTGCTGGAAGTGCCCGAAGTGTGCCGGGCTTCAATTTATACGAGGCCATCCATGCCTGCAGGGAACATTTGCTTGGGTATGGCGGTCATTTTGCAGCAGCAGGACTTTCTTTATTACCTGAGAACATCGAAGCCTTCTCTGCAAAATTTGAAGAAGTAGTTTCTGCAACCATCCCGGAACATCTTTTGATCCCGGAGATAAACATTGACACCGATATCTCTTTTAAAGACATTACCCAGAACTTCTATAGCATCATTTGCCAGATGGAGCCGTTCGGCCCGGAAAATATGCGGCCTGTATTTATTGCTAAAAAGGTGCTGGATACCGGCTACTCAAAGGTCGTTAAGGAAGAACACCTGCGTTTTGTGGTGAAACAGGACAACCAGACATTCACGGGCATCGGTTTTAACCTTGCTGAAAAATTCCCGTTGATGAAAAGACCCGTTGACCTTGTTTTTACCCTTGATGAGAATGAATGGAACGGGACCACCAGCCTGCAGTTGAAAATAATTGACCTCCGCCCCTGTGAATAATGAAATTCCTCTCCTACATACGATACTTTTTTTACCTGGCCCTTAACTGGAATATCCCCATTGCATGGCATATCATCCGGCAGGAAATAAAAGGCGAAAGAAAATACGGCATAAACACAACCGGTGCCGATGAACTGAAAAAGCTGCAAAACCTGGGAGTCGATATTTCTCACGCTACCATCTACATGCCTGTAAGTTACGAGTTGCTCGAAGACATCTTTGAACAATTGAGCAACCTCAAACCACAAACCACAAACCACAAACTTCAAACCTCAAACGGCAAACCCTTTAACCATTTCCTCGACATAGGCTGCGGCAAAGGCAGGGCACTCTGCGTGGCTGCACATCATGGTTTTAAGAAATTAACCGGCATTGACTTTTCTAAGGAACTTTGCGAAGCTGCAAAGGCAAACCTGGAGGTCACAAAACAAAGGATTCCCGGCATGGATTTCTCGGTCATCCACAACGATGCCTTTTATTTTGAGATACCTGCCGATGCGGATTGCATCTTTTTCTTCAACCCCTTTGACGAAACGATCATGAGTGGCGTAGTGGAAAACATCCTGGAAAGTCTTCAAAATCATCCCCGCCGGCTCAGCATCATTTATGTAAATCCACTCCACAAAGAATATTTTATTCAGGCAGGATTTACTGAAACATGGTACTCCAAAAAAATGAAATACCTTGAAGCTTCTGTATTGACCAATCAATAAAACACCCGCCCTTGCCAGGTTCCGGAACGTTAAAATCAATTCATCATTTAGTTTTCCATACCCTGCCGGTGGCATGGGCCAATGGCTAAACTCAAGCACCCAGAAGTACTACAATGGACGGGGCTCTTTTGAAACAACCGGGGGCATCACCTGGATGCAGATCCGTTTCGATCCGGCAGGAACGCCAACCAGTTTCAGGGCAGTGAACTAAAAATAAATCCCGTACACTACGAAAGCAATTGGGGCATGCTTTGCATGCCCCAACCTTTAAACGTCTTATACGACTTAAACCTTTAAACGACTAGTTCATCAACTCTACCGTTCTGTTTATAAAACTTGTTAAGCTGTTACCCTTTAATAATCCCTGCGACAGCAAAGCAAGATCTGCTAAATTATGCACCACTTTTTCCTGTTTCTCTTTTTCTGCTTCGGCCAATACTGTTTTGTAAATAGCATGGTTGCCGTTCACGGTAAGGGTGACTTCATCCGGCATATTTGCATAGAAAGCTCCCATACCACCACCGCCCTGCATAGCAGCCATGTCTTTCATGCGTCGCATGAACTCGGGCCGGGTGGCAACAACCGGCGGTGCTTCCGCACTCAATCCTTTCACTTCCACAGACACATTCAGGTCGGGAACCTGTAAGGAGAAAAGGTCTTTCAGTTTTGCCTCATCATCCTTGCTCAGCACACTATCGCCTCCCTCCTGCTTATCAATGATGTTGTCGATGATGTCACTGTCTACCCGGGTGAACTGCACATTCTCCCATTTCATTTCCATCTGGTTGATGAATCCATTGTCAATGATGGTTTCCAGCTTAACCACGATGTATCCTTTACCAACGGCCTGTTGTATATACGCATCCTGCTGCACGGGATCGGTGGTATACAGGATCACCAGTTTCCCGTCTTTATTTTTCTGCAATGCTTCTGTTGCCAGCTTGTATTCCTCAATCGTATAGAATTTCAAGTCCCTCCTTTGCGGATTCAGGGGGTTTGCATGATGTGGAACTTATTTGCCTTATCCAGGAATTTATCATCCGTCATCATACCATACTTCACAAACAGGCCCAGGCTCTCCCACTTTTCTTCAAACTGCTTGCGGTCTGTTTTAAATATCTCCTCCAGTTTATCGGCTACTTTTTTGGTGATGTGTGCATTGATCTTTTTTACATTGGGATCCCCCTGCAGGTAACTGCGGCTAACATTCAGGGGGATATCCGGGCTGTCGATCACCCCATGCATCAGCATTAAGAATTCCGGCACAATGTCTTTCACTTCATCCGTTACAAAAACCTGGTTGCAGTACAATTGTATCTTGTCTTTCTGTATCTCGTAACTCTGCTTTATTTTGGGGAAGTATAAGATACCGGTAAGGTTGAAGGGATAATCCACGTTCAAATGGATCCAGAACAGCGGGGCTTCGCTGAAGGGATATAACTCTTTGTAAAAATCCTGGTAGTCTTCGGTCGTTAATTCGGATGGTTTCTTTGTCCAGGCGGGTGCGGGATTGTTTACCTGTTTATCATTGAAGAAGATCGGGATCGGCAGGAACCGGCAGAATTTTTCCAATACAGACTGTATCCTGGATTCTTCCAGGAATTCCTCACTTTCTGCATTCAGGTGAAGCACAATATCGGTTCCCCTGCCCTGCCTGCCGGCAGGCAGGTTTTCTTTTTCCACTTCTTCCAACGTGAATTCCGGGCTGCCGTCGCATTCCCATCTTACAGCCTGGCTGCCTTCCCGGAAGCTTCTTGAAAAAACTTCCACTTTATCACTTACCATGAAGGAACTGTAAAAGCCCAGGCCGAAATGGCCGATGATGTTAGCCTCGTTCTGGCCCTTGTATTTTTCCAGGAATTCCTCTGCCCCGCTAAAAGCCACCTGGTTCAGGTATTTGTCGATCTCATCCGCTGTCATGCCCAGGCCGGTATCCGAAATGGTAAGGGTCTTTTTATCCTTATCGATCCGGATCTCGATCTTCAGGTCGCCCAGTTCGCCCTTTGCCTCGCCGATGGAAGAGAGTGTCTTCAGTTTCTGGTTGGCATCCACTGCATTGCTGACAAGTTCCCGTAAAAAAATGTCATGCTCGCTGTACAGGAATTTCTTGATGATGGGGAAAATATTCTCTGTTTGTACCCGGATATTTCCTTTTTGCATAGCTTATTTGTTTTATTGGATGATTGCAAACATAGTACCAAGGCCGGTTTGCTGCCAGCTTGGCATTTTATTAATTGCACGGGTTAACCAAATGAACAGAGGCTTCCAAATTGGAAGCCTCTGTTTGTATGATTCGGTTGATCCCCTTACCAGATCATAAAGCGCTTCTTATCCCTGAAATCGGGGCTTACAATATGAATACTGTAAGAACCTGTTCCCAGCCGGGCCGGTATGGTAAAAGTATCGTCAATGAAATTCACCGGGGTGATGATATCCCGCTGGAAGACCAATTGGCCAACACTATTGAATACCTGTATTCCATAATGGCCGGGTTTGATGCCCTTATACGTATAATGTAAGCTGCCACCACGTTTTACCGGTACCGAGTAAAGCACAAAACCGTCGGGTATGCTCTTCATGGTAAATGACCTTTCTGTACCATACGCAATGCCGCCGTTATTAACCGCATACGCTTTGTAATAGTACGTGGCGCCCTGTACCAATCCATTCAAGGTAGTTGAGAAATTCCCTCCGGCTAAATTAGACGAAACCGATTTTGTACCCAACCCGTTCGCCAGGCCGCTGATGCCGCTGTATTCAATGCCGTAATCTGTTACGGGGCTGCAGCCGATGCTGGAAACACTTCCATCCAATGTTACAGCGTTGGCCGAAAGCACATTGGCATTTCCGGTAACCGGGGTAGCAACCGTATTGACACCGCTTCCGCTGGCAGCCACATTGATGGTTGCCGCTCCGCCGCCGCTCACAGGGATATTACCATTGTACGACTGAACAGCAACCGGGCTGAACCGTACATAAATGGTTTGTGAATAAGGTCCGGCAGGATGTGTTAAGCTTAATGAAGCCGTATAAGTTCCTGCTGCAGTAGTTGAAAAAGCATACCCGTTCAGCGGACCTACATTGATGTTGGGTGCAAGTACTGCATTGCTGTTTATCGTGAATGAATTGGGCCCTGCTGTAGTATTGATACAGTTAGCGCCAAAAGCAGTCAATGGCGTTGCCGTTAATACCGGTGCCGACGTGGTGAATGAAAGTTGCACACCATAGCTTGTACCTCCCGCATTGGTTGCATAAGCATGATAATAATAAATAGTACCTGGTGTTAAGCCGGTGAGCGCCGATGAGAAATTAACCCCTGCTAAATTAGACGACGCAACGGGTGTTCCGGTTCCATTGGGGAAACCATTGGTGGTGCTGTACTCAATACCGTAAGCAGTTACCGGGGAACAGCCAACAGAAGGGATCGTTGCTGCAACCGTGGCAGTTGTTTGCGTAATGGCGCTTGCTGCACCGCTGGTAACTGAAGGAGCAGTATTAACGCCTGAACCTGCAGTAGCCACGCTGGTAGCGGGAGCACCGCCGCCATTTACCGGTATATTTCCGTTATAAGACTGAACAGCAACCGGGCTGAAGTTCACAAAGATCTGTTGCGTATAATTTCCTCCCGGCTGGATTAAATCCAAGGAAGCCGTATAGGTTCCGCCCGATGTGGTAGAAAAGCTGAATCCCGTTAATGGGCCCACCGCAATATTGACATTGGTAAGATTGGTTCCGTTGATGGTAAATGAATTAGGTCCGCCTGTTGTATTGATACACACATTGCCGAAAGAAGCAAGTGATGTAACTGTGATAACAGGTGTTAATGCGATCGTGGTGAATGATTGCTGTGCTCCATAAGCCGTACCGCCTCCATTGGTGGCATAAGCATGATAGTAATAGGTCAGTCCCGGGGTAAGTCCGGCAACATTGGATGAAAAGTTTCCTCCGGCCAGGTTGGTTGAAGGAACGGGTGTACCTGTTCCGTTGGGGAAGCCATTGGTCAAACTGTATTCCACACCATAAGCAGTTACTGCCGAGCATCCGTTGGCAGTAATACTTCCTGCAAGGGTTGCCGTGGTTTGGGTAATGGCACTTGCTGCACCGGTAGTAACGGATGCAAGTGTATTGATGCCTGCACCCGAAGCCGCCACATTAATAGCAGTGGCGCCGCCGCCGCCAACAGCGATATTGCCATTGTATGATTGAACGGCTGTGGGTGTGAACCGCACAAATATCTGTTGAGAATATGCGCCACCCGGCTGGGCCAGGCTTAAAGAAGCTGTGTATGTTCCACCGGAAGTGGTGGAATAGGTGAACCCGGCCAACGGGCCTACCGTAACGTTTGCTGCAGTAAGGTTTGAACCGGTTATTGTAAATGAATTAGGGCCGGCTACTATATTGATACACACATTACCAAATGCGGTAAGCGCTGTAGCGATCAACGTAGGAGTTCCACCGCCACCACAAGGATTTAACGGGGTAGCCGTATTACGCGGAGCAGGTGCCCCTGTGGCAAAATCGGCAGCATTTTGATTGTTGTCTGTACAACCATTTGCAGCTCTTGCAACCGCTAATGTATTGCTGGGTGCCGGGGTAGGCCCGGTGCCTTCAAAACAGTTGGCAGTGGCCCCATATCCCACAAGATCGATCAACCCCGCCGGGCAGCCGGCGAGGGCAGTAGTATTATTAACCAATGCTACTTTTCCCGCTGTACCACTCATGGCAATGGTACCTATTGCATCCGGGGTTGGTAAAGGAGTTGTTCCACCTGTTCCCTGTGCTTCCTGAACAAGATAATACTGGCCAGGCTGCAAGGTTACATTGGTAAGATTGGTGACCTGCCAGGTACCGGTACCGGTTGCACTGTTGTACTGAACAGACCATCCGTTCAGGCTTACCGGTGCTGCACCCCGGTTGAACAATTCGATAAAATCATTTGTATATGTTGCCCCGGTATTTCCACCTCCTCCATATACCTGGCTTATCACAACCTGTGCATCGGCATGAAAGGCTGTAAAGGCAAGTATAAATGCAAAAATTTTTTTCATAAAGAAAATTTGTCGTTGTATTAAAATACCCGTTTTGTTTCAAAGTAAGTAAGGGCCCTGATCTTTCATCAGGAACCTTACTTTATATTTTTTTACTGTCTTGTCACCCGTACATCATCCACTTCAAAATTGGTGGTTCTTCCCAGCGATACACTTCCTGTGTATTTAAAAGCGATATACACTGTCTGGCCGGCATAGGCAGCCAGGCTGATATTACCCGTATTGGCAAATGAGCTGTATGTGCTTGAATTGTTGGTTGCCGTGTTACCCGGGATCTGTGCATTGTTACTCACCTGTGTCCATGTTGCCGTATTCGGTGTATTGCCTCCGTTGTAATTGGTAGATACAAAAGCATGAATGGTGGTAGGGCCGGTTGCAAACTGGTAAGCCGTACTGAACTGCAGTTGAGGCGTGGTAGCGGCAGGTAATGCAATGGGTGGGGTGATGAGCCATGCAGTATCCGCATTCAAGCCGGTTCCGAAGGCAGTAACCTTCACACATTTTCCGGATGTTCCGAATACGGCATTCTTATATAATGCGGTTGCATTGGGTGCAATATTCTTCCACCCCGGGAACGTAAAATCAAGGTTGTTGTCTGAACTCGTAAGTGAACTGAAATATTCTTCAAACAGGTTGCAACGACCCCCGGCGAACTGCACGTCTTCGGCATTACGCAGGATCAATTGTCTTGTGGAACCGAATGTGGTGTAAATAGCCACTACGCTTCCGTTTCCTCCCGGCACTTTCTTTCCGGCAAAATTTGCATAGGCGCTTGTGCGGATAATGATCGTTTGGCCGGCACAGTTCTTAATATCAAGATTCACCGTGCTTTTATATACAGATGTATCGGAAAAGGTCACGGTGGTGTCACCGAACTCATAGCCATCCAGTTGTATCAATGAACCCAGGTACTGGTCCTGCATACCGGTTCCCAGCTGGTTTTGAGTAACCACGATCGGGGTAACCGGGTTGTTAATAGAACCGCCCACAACATATTTGCTGATCAGGTTCCCGGGGATCCCTTCGAGGGAGGGTAAACCGGCAACCGTTGCCTTAACACCCAGTTCCATCGTTCCGTTATAGTCGCTGATGCAAAGGTCTTTACATTTGATGAAGATGCGGCGGCCTACCGGGTATGTTCCGTAAAGATTGGTTGCGTCAAGCAGTATCTGTAAACCACCGGTTGCATCCTGAATATATAGTTGCTTATACAGGTTACCACTCTTATCATCGGCGACCACCACCCCTGAAATCACCAGGTCGGACGTGATCACATCATACGCACCGGAAGAGGTATGTAAGGCTTTAAGCGCTTTGATGGAAGTATTGGCCACGATGGCAGGGTCTGCTGCGCCGGGCGGGTTATCAAAACTTTTCTTACATGCACTCAACAGGCTGATTGAAGCAACCAGGATTACTGCCGTCAGTGTTTTTAAGATCTTATTCATAATTTATTTTTTAAAGATTTTTTATTCAGCGTTTGTTATATCAATTAAAAACGGATGCCCATGCTGGCAAAATAGTTAATACCGTATGCATAGAACCTCCTTTCCGGGAACTTGTTTACGTTCTTTCCTGCAAAGTCAAAACGCAGTTGCTCAAAACCGCCCGATACCACATCCCGATTGTTGAGGATATTATTTACCCCTACGTTAAATACCAGGAAGGTCCTTTTCTTCAGGTTGTGGAATTTCCGGTTCATCAGCCAGGAGTAACCGGCAAATGCATCCAGGGTATATTGGGATTTCAGTTTGGTCTGGTCCACGATCTGGTGCCACAATTCAGAACCTTCTGCCACGCCGCTTACTGCACTTTCTGTCCGGCGGATGGGATTAATGTTCAGGAACATCTTATCAAAATAATTGAAGTTGACATTGATGAACCAGAACCGGGGTGAACGGTAATCCAGCCCGATGGTATATGCCTGCTGTGGAGTAGGTACATAAAAGTTTTTGGAATACACCACGTCATTCCTTGATAAGACCTCCGAACTGTTATCGATGGTTACGGTAGCCCGCTGGCGGGTATTGTAATAATATTTTCCAACGGCAGCAGCAGCCGTAAGGCTTAATCCCTTATAGATCTTTGCTTCTGCGCCGAATTCAAACCCGGTATGTACCCTTCCGATATTGTTTATGGCGTAGTTCACAAAATTCCTGTACTCGTCGTGATAAAAGGTGATCACATCAAGCTGGTTCTTGAACTGGCTGTAGTAACCGGTGGCCCGTATCTTCAGTTTGGGCGCATTCATCACATAACCGCCTTCCACGGTCAGCATCTCTTCCGATTTCAGGTTATCCTGTACAAAATCCCTGGTACGGGGTGCAATGAATGCATTCTCGAAGAAAGGTGCACGGGAACCATAGGACCCGTTTGCAAACAGGTAATTACGCCCGTCTATTTTATAGGTTATGCCTCCCTTGATGCCTGAATTGTAAAAGTTATAGGTGGCTGATTTTCCATACGAGTTATTGGGGAACAACCCGCTTTTTACATTCCCATAACGGAAGAAACTGGTATAAGAATGTTCGGTGGCAACAAAAACATCGATCCTGCGGAACTTGAAAACACCCTGCAGCCATACGGAACCTTTCTTGATATTGATGTCGTAATTGTATCCGAATTTATCGCCTTCGCCTACAATACGGTTAGGTATGTTCAGGTTATTTTGCCCCGCATTGGGGTTTGTGGGGAAATCCCTTTCTCCAAACTGGTTCACATCCACATAAAAATCACCCCCCAAAAGGTCTTCTACCCTTTTAAAATAATTATTCCGCTGCGATTGATACGTGATACCGGCAGATAAAGAAGCGTTTTCAGAAATGGTGCTGTTGAGGGTACTGTTGAAAATATATTTCAAGGTGTTCACCACGCGTTCTTCCAGGATATAACGTGATCTTTTACCTGCCACGTCATTGCCGGTGATGCCAAAGGCATTGCGCACGATATCGTACGAGTTATAGTTTGTGTTATACAGCACGTCCCAGTTAATCTGGCGTTTGTTCACATCGTTCATCATCTCCTGCCTTACCTGTTCTGCAAAATTCGGATCAAGCTGGTAACTGGGCAGGTAGCGGTAGTAATCGGGCCTTGGGTCTGCGGCGTTGTACCAGTCAAGCCCCGTCACGCTCCTGTTGCCGTACGTAACCGAACCTGCGGTCACCAAGGTTGTTTTATCAGATATTTTCCAGTCGTGGGTCAGTATGCCGATGGGTTGGAAAGACCTGGCCACACTGGCATTTCTCTTTTTGCCGTTTTGATAACCCCAGTAGGGATTATAAAAATTATCGCCGGCAATATTTATCATTTCAGCAACAGATGCACCTTGCCGGCCATTTTCCGTTGGTGTGGCAAAAGCAACAAAGGAAAGCAGGTGCCTGTCGTTAAACCGTTTATCTATGCCGCCAAAAAAAGACCAGCCATCATAATAGGTACCATCGCTGTATCCTTCATCGGCCCAGCGGTGGGAACCCGAAACAGTGAAGGCCCAGCCTTTATTATTCAAACCGGTTGAATGGGTTATCATGATGCGGTTTGAATAATTGCGGTTTGATGAAGCATAGTTGATGCTGGTTTGTTTACGCTGGTGTGAGGCACGGGTGTCAAAGGAATTCAGCCCGCCCATATCACCGTATGCAAAGGTTGTTGCCATCAGTCCCAGGGTTGATTCCCGGTTACGCAGCACATCATTCAACCCGCCCCATTGTCCGTAGGGTGTAAAACCATTATCCAGGTTTTCCATGGGGATCCCGTTGATATAGGTACCAAACTGGTCTGCATCATATCCCCTGATCCGGAAACGTACGGCGCTGAATTTAAAGGTAGCGGCATTTAAAAAAGGGTCACGGCCGGCACTTAACTGGGATGAAATGTTCTGGGCACTCCCGTCCTGTGCGTCGTTCTCATCCAGGGAAATCAACGGGATATTGTCCTGCATATTATCCTTCAGTATTTCAATGATGGTATCGCGGGCCGGAATGGTATCTTTTTGCTTTGTTACCTGGGAAAATGCAGGGGGGAGAAACAGCCCCGCAAGCATCACCATAAGCAGGCAATTTTTGGTTTTTGGCATCATAAATTAGTCAGTTAAAAAAGAGAGCAAATGTAGCAATTAAACAGGGTTTTTGGGCGCAAAGTTTCGAACATAACATATTATTCATTTTAAAATACCATAAATCAGTCCGGGATGAATAACTTTGCTGGCTATTGATTTATATATGAATAAATTGCTCGTAACGGTTGCCCTTTTCTGCCTGCCGGCTTCCGGCATTTATGCCCAAAAAATTTCTTACCACCCGGCCCTTATCGGGTTTTATAACCTGGAGAATTTTTACGACACAGTCAATAACCCCCTGGTGGATGATGAGGAATTTTTACCCGGCAGCGAAAGGCATTACAACACCCGTGTTTTCCTGGATAAGGTGAACAGGCTTGCATCGGTTGTATCTCAAATGGGCACCGATATCAATCCCGATGGCCTTGCCATATTGGGTGTAGCTGAGATTGAAAATGATACCGTTCTGAACATACTCGTTAATCATAAAGACCTGAAAGCACGGGGAATGAAAATTGTGCATTACAACAGCCCCGACGTTCGGGGGGTGGATGTTGGCCTGCTTTATAATCCCAAATACTTTAACCCGGTTTACAGTGCCCCCCTATTTGTAAAGCTACCTGGCGGTTCAAAAGATTCTTATTTTACCCGTGATATACTGTATGTGAAAGGAGTTATGGACGGCGATACCATTCATGTGATGGTAAACCACTGGCCTTCCCGTTCGGGTGGCGAAGAAAGGTCGATACCTGCCCGGGCTGCTGCTGCATCGGTTGCCAGGCGTATCGTTGATTCGCTCATGGCAATTGATACCACTTCAAAGATTGTTATCATGGGTGATCTGAATGATGATCCGGTAAGCCCCAGTCTTACCAAAATACTCGGCACAAAAGGAAGACCAGCAGATGTAAAAGTAAGGGGCCTTTTTAACCCCTGGGTTGACTTTTATAAAAAAGGGATCGGCACGTTGGCATACCAGGATGCCTGGGGCCTGTTTGACCAGGTGGTATTTTCACAGCCATGGCTTGATAAAGAACAAAAAGGCTATTTCTTTTACAGGGCGAATATCTTTAACAAGGAGTTCCTGGTGCAGCAAACGGGTAAATACAAAGGCTATCCAAAAAGAACATGGGATGGCACCACCTATAATTACGGGTACAGCGATCACTTCCCGGTATTTGTTACCATGCTCAAGAAAGTAAATACGCCTGCCCGATGATCCCTTTTACGTTACAATAACCACCTGTTCCGCGGTAAGCAGGGGTAAATTCCTGAACCGAAGGACTATGTTCCCGGTGGTAACCACATCTTTCTGGCAATAGGTTACAATGCGCTGCAGTTGCTTTTCTTTACCGCCGGTGGACTGCGACCAGTAAACTTCCCCCACCATGCTTCCGTCTATATCATCTTTGGAAGAAGGAACTTTTAAAGCGGCTGCCAGCAGTTTTAAAGAAGTAAAGTTCTTGTAATCTCCAAATCGCCAGTATTGAAAGGTGTCGACCATATTTGTTTCCCATGGTTTCATGTTCTGGAAATCGAGAAAAGGAGGAATGCTGAGGCCATTGATGAGAATACGCCTGCATATAAAAGGTATGTCAAACTCTTTAATGTTATGCCCGGTGAAACTCCATTTGTTGCTGTTGGCTTCCAATTGCTGAAGGGTGGCCAGAAAATCCTGCAGCAGTTTTTTCTCATCATCCCCGTAAAAGGATTTCACCCTTAACAGGTGGGAGTTCCCCTCTTTTTTGAAATACCCGATGCTGATGCAGATGACCTTTGCAAACTCAGCCATTACCCCCGCCCGCTGGGGATAGAATTCTGCTGCACTGGTCCCTTCGGGCAGACTTCGCTGCACTTTTTCCTGCCAGAGTATTTTCCATTCCTCACTCAATGTGTCAAATGATGCCTGTTCCGATACGGTCTCAATATCGATCAGCAACAGGTTCTCTAAACGGATGTTTTGCATATTGCCTGATTATACCGGTAAATTACAATTCCGCTTTTATAAAACCAACGTTTAATTCCCCAAAGAAAAACCCCATCTGCACATGGGCGGATGGGGTTTTATTTTTATACCTGGTTACAGGATTTAATCTTCTACCTTCATTTTACCTTTTGACTTAGCGATCACTTCTTCTGCAATGTTATTGGGTGCAGGAGAGTAATGGCTGAACTCCATGGTTGAGGTGGCACGGCCTGAGGATAATGAGCGCAACTGGGTTACATACCCGAACATTTCGCTCAACGGCACTTTGGCCTTGATCACCTGTACCCCGTGCTTGCTGTCCATACCTTCCAGCATACCGCGACGGCGGTTCAGGTCACCGGTAACATCACCCATGTATTGGTCAGGAGTAAGTACTTCCACTTTCATGATCGGTTCCAGCAAAACGGGTTTTGCTTTACGGCCTGCTTCACGATAACCCTGCTTGGCACAAAGTTCAAAAGACATTGCATCCGAGTCAACCTGGTGGAAAGATCCGTCCTTTACAACCACTTTCATACTTTCCATTGGGTAAGCTGCCAGTACACCTGTAGTCATCGCCGATTCAAAACCCTTTTGTATGGCCGGTACAAATTCTTTTGGAATGCTGCCACCAAACAAACTGTTTACGAACTGGAAACGTCCTTTGTCTTCTTTCAGGAACTCTTCATCTGCGGGTCCTATTGAAAAAATGATGTCGGCGAATTTACCACGGCCACCGGTTTGCTTTTTCAGTATCTCACGGTGTTCAATGGTATTCTGGAATGCTTCTTTATAAGCCACCTGCGGGGCACCCTGGTTGATCTCTACTTTAAATTCACGTTTCATCCTGTCCACAATGATCTCCAGGTGCAATTCACCCATACCGCTCAGAATGGTCTGGCCGGTCTCTTCGTCGGTCCTGACACGCAAGGTAGGATCTTCTTCCACCAGCTTGGCAATTGCCATACCCATCTTATCAACGTCGGCCTGTGTTTTTGGTTCCACAGCTATGGAGATCACCGGCTCCGGGAATGTCATCGCTTCCAGAACGATCGGGTTATCTTCATTACATAAGGTATCGCCGGTTTTGATGTCTTTAAAACCAACACCTGCTCCGATATCACCTGCTTCGATGAAATCGATCGGGTTTTGTTTGTTGGCATGCATCTGCATGATACGGCTGATACGTTCTTTCTTACCTGTACGGGTATTCAGAACATAACTGCCTGCATCCAGGCGTCCGCTGTATGCACGGAAGAAGGCCAGCCGGCCCACAAACGGGTCGGTCATGATCTTGAATGCAAGGGCAGAAAATGGTTCTTTCGGATCCGCATGACGAATCAATTCCTCCCCATTATCCGGGTCTGTTCCTTTAACTGCCTCAATATCCAGTGGACCAGGCAGGTAACGGCATATCGCATCCAATGCAGTCTGAACACCTTTGTTTTTGAAAGAGGAACCACACATCATCGGAATGATGGAAATATCAATTACCGCTTTGCGGATGGCTTCATGCATCTCATTTTCGGTGATGCTGTTGGGATCATCGAAGAATTTCTCCAGCAGTTTATCAT